>PMIV01000214.1 GCA_003158355.1 Anaerolineaceae bacterium | reverse complement strand
AAGTATAGTGAAGTGATCCGGCAGGGCGGAGTTGTCAACCATATTCAGGCAGTTTGCCAGGGCGACCTGCTCAAATTATCCGTCAATGATCAGTTGTTAACCGAGGTAGAAGACAGCAGTTTAACCGAAGGGCAAGTGGGACTGATCGCAGGGTCCTACACCACTCCCGGTGTGGAAGTTTTTTTTGATAATTTGAAGGTCTCCCAACCTTAATTATGAAAGTGTATTTTGATAGCGTTGGCTGTCGCTTAAATCAAGCAGAAATTGAAAAAATGGCTTTGGATTTCCGCGCTGCCGGGCATCAGATCGTTGACAGCCTGGTTCAGGCAGATTTGGTGGTGGTGAATACCTGCGCGGTAACTGCGGCGGCGGCATCGGATTCACGGCAAAAAATTCGCCAGGCCAACCATGCCGGCGTTCCCAATATTGTGGTCACCGGGTGTTGGGCGACCCTTGCTCCCGAAGATGCAAAAAAATTGAGCGGGGTAAGCAGCGTGATTGTTAACATGGATAAAGAGCAGTTGGCTGCTCGTATTTTAGGAGAACACCCCGATCCATTTGAGCTGGAACCTTTGGAGAGAAAGCCCTTACCGGGCGTTCATCGGCGCACCAGAGCGTTTATCAAGGTTCAGGACGGCTGCAATAATTACTGTACATTTTGTGTTACCCGTCTGGCGCGCGGACGTTCAATCAGTGTGCAAAAAGAAGTTGTATTAAATGAAGTGCTCTCAGCAGAAAAAGGGGGAGCGAAAGAAATTGTGTTAAGCGGAGTGCAGTTGGGTTCGTGGGGATCGGACCTTTCAAACGGCGAATGTCTCACGGATTTGATCAGCTTCTTGCTAAATGAAACAAAAATTGGGCGAATTCGCCTCTCATCGATCGAACCCTGGGATCTGGATGAGCTTTTTTTCGACCTTTGGGAGAATCCCCGCCTGTGTAAACATTTTCACCTTCCCCTGCAATCGGGGTCAAAGGCTACCTTACAAAGAATGGGACGGCAGATCACCCCGACAAAATTTGCAGACCTGGTGACCATGATCCGCACGAAAATCCCCGAAGCGGCCATCACCACGGATATCATTGTGGGTTTCCCGGGGGAAACGACAGGGGAATTCGAAGAGAATACGGCTTTTGTGCGGGAAATGCAGTTTGCCAGCGGGCACGTATTCAAGTATTCTGCGCGTGAGGGTACAGCAGCAGCCAAACTGCCGAATAAGATCAATGGAAAAGAAGCTCGAGAGCGAAGCCAGGTGATGCGGGCGATTTTGGCTGAAAGTGAATCGGTCTACCGGCAAAAATTTCTCGACAGAAATATGACCGTGCTTTGGGAATCTGTCAGCTTCCTTGATGCGAAGGGTTGGCGGGTGCATGGGTGGACGGATAATTACCTGCCTGTCAGTTCCTGGAGTGAGCGGGATCTTTGGAATACGATGAGCTGCGTTCAATTGAAGAAAATCAATGGAGATTCTCTGGAGGGAGAGATTCTTGAGTAATTTACTCGCTGGGAGCGAACATGGTTACTGAATTTGAGTGGTGGCAAAGCGCGGTTTTCTATCAAATATACCCTCGTTCTTTCGCAGACGGTAACGGCGACGGTATGGGTGATTTTGCCGGGATGATCGAGAAATTAGATTATTTGCAGAATCTTGGGGTGGATGCCATTTGGTTGTCTCCACATTATCCATCGCCTTTTATCGATTGCGGTTACGACATCTCTAATTATGAAAATGTGGCGCCAGAATATGGTGATTTGCAGCAATTTAAGCAATTTTTAAATGGACTTCATGCCCGCGGAATGCACTTGATTCTGGATCTGGTCTTGAACCATACTTCTGACCAACATCCCTGGTTTATTGAATCCCGGTCTAGCCTTGATAATCCAAAACGGGACTGGTATGTATGGAAAAAAGGAAAAAATGGCCAGCCCCCTACCAACTGGTATTCAACTTTTGGCGGCAGCGCCTGGGAATTGGACGCGAAAACCGGGGAATATTATTACCATTTCTTTTTCAAGGAGCAGCCGGACCTGAATTGGAACAATCCAAAAGTAAAAGAGGCCATGTTCAATGCCGTCCGTTTCTGGCTGGATATGGGAGTGGATGGTTTCCGTTTGGACGCGGTGGGAACAATTTTCGAAGATGAACATTATTTTAACTATTCAGAAAATCGCACCAGCGAAGAATTGATTCGCCTTGAGTTGTCCATCAAGAGTTTTGAGGAACAGGCTAATTATTCACAAGCCCTGGAGAAGATGTTCCGATACCAGCATGACATGCCGGAAGTTCATGATCTGATGCGCGAATTACGCAGGGTGGTCGATGAATATGATCATCGCGTGTTGGTTGGTGAAACGGACGACCTCTCTTTTTATGGCAACGGAAAGGACGAATTGAATTTGATCTTCAATTTTCCTCTTATGAAAGTACCGCAGTTGACTGCCAGTCATATCAAAGCCAACCAGGCGGAGCGCCTGGCGCAGCTCCCGCCTACAGCCTGGCCGTGCAATACACTGGGCAATCATGATTCCCCCAGGGTGTATAACCATTTTGGAGATGGCAAGCATAATTCACTAATGGCGCGATTGAACCTGACCTTGCTGCTGACGATCAAGGGGACGCCATTTTTATACAACGGCGAAGAAATTGGCATGTCAGATTATTTATTGGCAGATATCGATCAATTTCGTGATCCGCTCAGCCTGGAGTATTCCAGAATTATCAAAGAGTTACAGGGGCTGAGTGAAAAAGAGGCGGTTCAGATCGGCGCAGAAAAAGGGCGGGATAAATGCCGAACCCCAATGCAATGGTCCGGTTCAGCGAACGCCGGATTCTGCCCATACGATGTAACTCCCTGGCTGCCAATCAACCCCGATTATCAACGCGGGGTAAACGTTGAGGATGAAATTAAAACTCCGAACTCCCTATGGAAATACTATCAAAGTCTTTTGTCGTTTCGGAAAGGATCTGCAGCTTTAAAATTTGGCGATTTCGAGCAATTAGCCGGATTCCCGAAAGATATCGTTATTTTCAGCAGAACATGGAAAGAAGAAACGTTGGTCATCTTGCTCAACTTTAGTGACGAACTCCAGAAGATCAACACGGAAGTTCTCCCTATGGATGCGCATAAGTTGTTATTTGAAGGAATGCCCCATCAATGGACGTTAAATGCTGGAGAATCAACAGTGAGTCCATTTGGATGTGTGATATTGGGTAAGGAGAGGCAGTAAAACTGATTGACATGCGAAATCAAACTATAATTATTACTACTTGCTTTTAAGAATTTAATCGAATGATTGACTGTAAATTTGAAAAGGCTTATACTCTTTCCCTTGTGTTAAATAGATTGGAAATGACTATGTGGATGGCAAAATGACGATTGAAGATAAAAAAGCCTCCTCGGTCTTCCCTTATATTGGTGCTATCGATGCTTAAAAACAACATAACAAAGTGAGAAACATAGTGGTTCCCCATTTTGTGCCAAAATAGCGATGTACCTCTGCATTTGATACTATGGCGGCAGACACTTCGAGGCGGTTATTGTTATAGTGCAAGGATATCGTTACCTTGGCAGTTCCGTATCAGGGAAATTGAAAAAGGAGGAGGATTTTATGATAGCTATTATCGTGGGTTGTGGCAGGATTGGTGCCGAGTTGGGTTATCGGTTATTCAAAAGGGGACATGACGTTTCTATTATCGATAATGTGCCTGCTTCCTTTAATAATTTGCCTGCAGATTTTGAAGGCAGAGTACACGAAGGCGATGCTATAAATCAAGATGTATTGGTCCGTGCGGGGATCGAGCATTGTGATGTGGTTGCAGCGGTAACAAATAATGATGCTCTCAACATGATTGTGAGCCATGTTGCCAAAACAGAATTTAATGTCTCGAACATCGTTGCACGAAATTATGACCCCCATGTGCGCGATCTTTTTGAAACCTTTGGAATTCAGGTGGTCAGTTCCACGAGCTGGGGCTCTCAACGAATTGAAGAGTTAATGTACCATTCAGAAGCCCGTACGGTTTTCTCCGCGGGGAATGGGGAAGTAGAAGTTTATGAGCTTTCGATCCCCGAATATTGGAATGGCAAGAAGGTTGGAGAATTAATCCCATGTGACGAATGCAGACCTATCGCAGTCACACGTGCCGGGAAGGCATTCCTGGCAAACACTACCACTGAGCTTCAAAATGGAGATCTTTTAAGTGTAGCGGCCACTTTTGAAGGTATTGAAGAGACCCGCAAAGTACTGAAAAACAGCGCAAAGGAGGCCTGAAATGTTTGTAGTTATCGCTGGCGGTGGAAGAACAGGCGCTCAACTGGCGCGTTATTTACTGGATGAAGGTCATCAAGTCCATATAGTCGAAGACAAAAAAGATGTATTAGCACGAATTCATAAAGAATTGCCCACCGAAGTCATATTTTCGGGTAATCCATTAAATCCAGTGGTATTGGAAGAGGTCGGAATTTCTGATGCCAATGTATTTGCGGCTACCACAACTTCCGATGAAGTGAATCTGGCGTTATGTTATTTCACGCGAGAAAAATACAAGGTAAACCGTACCATTGCACGGGTGAACAATCCACGAAATGCCTGGCTGTTCAACGATACATTCCATGTGGATGTAGCAGTGAATCAGGCAGAATTGCTCGCTAAGTTAATTGAAGAAGAGATGTCATTAGGGGACATGATGACATTGCTGCAATTAAGAAAAGGACGTTATTCCCTGGTCGAAGAAAAAATTCCGGCCGGAGCCAAGGCGTTGGATGCTGCGATCAAAGATTTGAAATTCCCCGAAAACTGTGTGATTGCCGCAATCATTCGTAAAGGAGAAATTGTGGTTCCCCGGGGCAGTACCTTTTTTGAAGAGAACGATGAAGTTTTGGCCGTAACCGATGAGGATGGTGCAAAGTCGCTATCTGATTTGTTCGCTAAGTTGTCAAAGAAATAGAAAATCCTTTGACCAACGCGGAGCGTTGCGGTATAATTTAACGCTGTTGCGTATATTAATGACTGTTTTTGAGAGGAATCAGAATGACCAAACGGACCTACCAACCGAGAATTCATCGACGTCTTCGTGTACATGGGTTTCGCTCACGCATGGAGACTCAGGATGGACGCGAAGTTTTGAAACGACGTCGCGCAAAAGGCCGCCGCAAGTTGACGGTTACAATGAACAACCACGTAAAAAGAATTCGCTGGTAAATCACTGGACCTTTTAATCATCGCGCGAATACCATTTCTGTGGTGATTGTTGGGAAGGTAAATAGTTGAATCGCAAGTTTTGGATTACCAGTACAAATGATTTTAAGCGGGTGAGGCTTTCAGGAAGATCTTATGCCCACCCGCTTGTGGTCATTATATGTATGCAAGGTTTGGCTGAGAATTCGAGAGCTGGTATCATTACCGGGAAATCGATCGGAAATGCGGTCAAACGTAACAAAGCAAGAAGAAGACTTCGGGTTATTCTAGGCGAATATTTGCCAATGATAAAAACTTCATCCGATCTTGTTATCATTGGAAGAGCGTCGATCAACGAAGCAAACTTTCAGGAAATAAAAATGGCTGTTCAAAAACAGCTTATTCGGGCAGGATTATTGGATTAAAATGACTGTATGTGAAGAAGATCAACAAGTACATGTTCAAGAACCACGGTTACGTGATTTACCTTTTTCAGTTTGGAATATTCCGAGATTTATTTTCCTGAGCTTGATCAGGTTATATCAACTCGTTATTTCGCCAGCACTTCCCCCGGATACTTGCCGATTCTATCCTTCTTGTTCACATTACGGGTATCAAGCGATCTATAAATATGGTTTAATTAAGGGTACTGGAATGACGGTCTGGCGGGTGCTTAGATGCAACCCTTTCAATCCTGGCGGTTTCGATCCCGTCCCTTGATATTCAGATTCAAGATATAATGGGCATCATCCCACAAACAAAGGGTAATAGAACAATGAAAATCAAACGTTTTTATGTAGTGCTCTTCATCCTTCTGCTGGGGATTTTATTGACTTCATGCACCAGCGCAACTGCGACCAACAGTTGGGAAGGAATTACTGCCAGTGATACTGCCGTTTATTTTGCTAACGGCACAACAGTGGTGGCAGCAAAAGCAGATACAGGAAATGTAATTTGGACTTATCCTGAAAAGCCAGCGTCTTCTCGGCTTTTTTATGCTGCGCCAGCGATCGCCGGTGATCAAATTATCGTCGGTGATTATTCTGGATTATTGGTAAGTATTGGCGTCGAAGATGGAAAAGAACATTGGCAGTTTACCGGTGCAAAAGGCCGTTATATTGATGCCCCTCTGGTGATCAATGACATGATCATTGCACAGAATGCTGACGCAAATATTTATGCTCTGAATTCGAATGGCAAGTTGATCTGGTCTTTCAAGGGAAGCCACGCTTTTTGGGCGACTCCAGTAAGCGATGGTACAACAGTCTACGCTCCGTCGCTTGATCATTCCTTGTATGCTTTGAATCTGTCTGACGGTAAATTAAAATGGAAAGTCGATCTGGGCGGACCGCTCATTGGACGTAGTGTCTTATCAGCGGACAACAGTACCCTTTTTGTTGGTACTCTGGATAAAACATTCCTGGCGCTGAATTCGACTGATGGTTCTATCAAGTGGAAGTCAACTCTAAAAGGCAACATCTGGTCTGCGCCAGTTGTGCTCGAAGATCGTCTCTATGTCGGGGATGATTCTGGCATCATTAATATGCTAAAAGTTTCAGATGGCAGCGTTATTCAATCAATCGACGTTCAATCACCGGTTTTGGGTAATGGCGCGGTGATGAACTCAAATATTGTCTTTGGCGATGAAAAAGGGGAAATCATTGTCCTCGGTAAAAATGGGGAACGCTCCTGGACCCGATCTTTAACCGGAAAACTGTATTCCAATCTTATTTTCAGCAACGATCACCTCTATGTTCTCACCACCAAGGGCGATAAACCGTTATTTGCTTATGACGCCAATGGGAATGAGATCTGGGGTTACACAGTAAGCAAATAAGGATAATGACCATGTGGGATTCTCTGATCATCACACCTTTCATTAATTTGTTGTTATGGATTTATTCCCTGGTTGGGAATTTAGCCGTCGCGATCATCATTTTTACTACACTCACTCGATTACTTTTATATCCACTGACTGCAAAACAGATCAAGTCTTCACAAGCCATGCAAGAATTGCAGAAGAATAAAAAGTATTTGGAAATACAAGAGAAATACAAAAATGATAAAGAACGCCTCGCTCAAGAGCAAATGAGTCTCTATAAAGAACTAGGGGTAAGCCCATTTGCTTCTTGTTTACCAACACTGATTCAGTTTCCAATTATCATTGGATTGTATCAGGCACTAATTCAAACAGTTGCATCAGCACCAATGGATTTGTTGAATTTAGTGCGCCATTTGTACCCCGGCTTTTTGAAGGCGAGTGCCCTTCTACCTCTAAATACCTCATTCCTCTGGATGGATATGGGCCAGCCGGAACGTTTGATCATCCCCGGGCTGGGCTTTGGTATTCCCGTCCTGGCTATTGTTGTGGTCATCACTACTTATATCTCCACCAAGATCATTACTCCTCCAGCGCAAGCGGGTGGAGGCAACGATCAAAGCGCAATGATGACGAATATGATGAATATTTACATGCCGCTCCTTATGGGATGGCTGGCGTGGACGCTCTCTTCCGGTCTGGCATTATATTTTGTCGTTACTAATTTAATTCAGATCTTCCAGTATGCCATTACTGGAAAAGTTTATTGGGGGAATTTACTCCCTGGGAAAAAAGCCCCTGCCATTAAACAATCTGGAAAAAAATAAAACTGAGGCTAAACCATGAATCAGGAAAAAACAACACTTGAGATCATCGCACCTAGCGTTGAAGAGGCTGTAAGTCGTGGATTAGAACAATTAGGCCTTCCGCTTGAAGCAATCGTAGTTGAAGTTCTGGATAATGGAAGCCGGGGTTTGTTGGGGATCGGCGGTCGCCAATCCAGAGTGAGACTTTCGATCAAAGATCTTGTTGACGATTCTGGAAAAAAGGAACCTGAAGACAAGGTACCTGCGACCAAGGAACTCGCGACCAAGGAACCGGCAATTGAAAATGAGAAGGAAACGATTCATTTTCAGGAAGTGGCCGAAAAGGATTTATCTGAGGACGAACAAAAATCCATAAAGGTCACTCAAGATGTTGTTTTTGAATTACTCGAGCGTATGCATGTCAAAGCCACTATCACGACCAAGTATATTGAACCCGTGGATGAAAATGATGAACGGTTGGTATTGGTGGATATTCAGGGAGATGACTTAAGTATTTTATTGGGTCGCCGCTCTGAAACACTGAATGCGCTTCAATATATCACCAGCTTAGTGGTGAGCAAAGAATTAAATCGTTGGGTGCCAATGATGATCGATGTACAGGGTTATCGGGCACGCCGCGAACGTCAACTTCGTCAATTGGGGCGGAGAATGGCTCAACAGGCAGTTGAGACGGGTAAAACCCAGACCCTAGAACCCATGCCGGCAAATGAACGCAGAGTAATTCATCTCGAGTTGAGAAACAATACTCAGGTGACCACTGAAAGCACCGGTGATGAGCCGTTCCGAAAAGTGACGATTGTTCCAAAAAAATAATTTGTTTTAGGCTAACCTAAACTGTAATTTGAGAATTTCCCGGTTTCTAATAAATTGGGAAATTCTTTTTCTTAATTCTCGAGCCGTTTTTTTGTTTTGCTTATAGTAAAATTAGTGGTTGTCTGACAAATTGGAGGAAGAATGAATCCGGTAGATATTATTATTAAGAAACGTGATAAGAAGGTACTTTCTCAGGAAGAGATCAATTATTTTATTCAGGGGATCACAAAAAATGAGATCCCCGATTACCAAATGGCAGCCTGGGCAATGGCTGTATTGTTGAATGGCATGACCGATCAGGAAACAACCGATCTCACTTTAGCGATGGCACATTCCGGTCAAATGATCGATCTCTCGAACGTTATCCCAATAGAAGTAGATAAACATTCGACAGGCGGCGTTGGCGATAAAACAACGTTAGTGGTAGAACCAACTGTGGCTGCCTGTGGATTACCGGTAGCAAAAATGTCTGGACGGGGGCTGGGTTTTAGCGGTGGAACCCTGGATAAAATGGAATCCATTCCCGGATTTCGAACCAATATCAGCGAAGATGAATTTATTCGGCTGCTCAAGACAACCGGCTTGGTTCTGGCCGGGCAAACTGCCGACCTGGCGCCCGCGGATGGAAAGCTCTATGCTTTGCGTGATGTATCAGGCACAGTGCCATCTATCCCATTGATCGCCTCGTCGGTGATGAGCAAAAAAATTGCCGGTGGAGCCCGGGCGATTGTACTGGATGTGAAAGTTGGTCTGGGAGCTTTTATGAAAAATCTGGAGGATGCCAGACAGCTATCCCGCTTGATGGTTTCCATCGGTAAACTTAGCGGGCGCAAGGTGGTTGCACTGCTTTCGGATATGAATCAACCGTTGGGCAACGCAGTGGGGAATGCATTGGAAGTGAAAGAAGCCATCGCCACCCTGCACGGACAGGGGCCAAAGGATTTTACCGCTCACTGTATTGAGGTAGCCTGCCATATGCTGGTAGTGGGTGAAAAAGCAGCCACTCTGGATGACGCCAAAAAATTGGTTATCGACACATTGCAAAGCGGCCGTTCCTGGGAAAAATTCCACCAGTTGGTTGTCAACCAGGGTGGTGATGCAGCCTATGTTGATGATCCTGAAAAATTTGCTCAGGCTCGCTTGATCGAAACCGTTCCGGCTCCGCGCAGCGGATATCTGAAAGAGATCAATGCGCAAACAGTGGGCGAGACTTCGGTGGAATTGGGCGCAGGCAGAATGAAGAAGACCGATTCAATCGACCCGGCTGTAGGAATCATCATTCATCACAAAGTTGGGGATCAGGTACAAAAGGGACAAGCGCTGTTCACCATTCATGCCAATGATGAAAAGAAGTTGGCAGATGCGCGGAAACGCCTGTTAGGTGCTCATCTTTGGAGCGACGAGAAGGTAGATCCTTTGCCATTGTTCTACGGAGTGATCCAATAAAATTATTTTTGGTTTGCTTTATTAAAAAGATTGTGAGATAATATCGCACTACAAGCGTAGATAGAAAAGAGTAAACGTAATGGAACCTTTCAGCGAATCCGGGGCGGGTGAAAGCCGGGTAAGGACCTGACGTTGAAAATCCTTCTGGAGCTGCGATCCGAACACTCAAATGAGCCAGTAAGAAAGCCGGAATTTCTACCGTTATTCTGAAACAGGTTTATAAAAATGAACCTGACCAAGCGTCCTATTTATGGGAAGCAGGGTGGTACCACGGGATTTTATCTCGCCCCTGATCATGGGCGATTTTTTATTTAACAGGAGGCAGCATGTTTAAGCCAGTTACTCCCAGACTCAACGTTACACTGAGCGAAGAAGAGGTTTTACGTTTCTGGAAACAAAAAGATATTTTTCACCAAAGCATGAAAAAACGCGAAGGTGGACCGGAATATGTTTTCTTTGAAGGCCCTCCTACTGCCAACGGTAAACCCGGTGTGCATCATGTATTGGCCAGAGCGTTCAAGGATATCTTCCCGCGCTATAAAACGATGCGCGGATATCACGTCAGCCGCCGCGGCGGTTGGGATACTCACGGTTTGCCGGTAGAGATCGAAGTTGAAAAGAAGCTGGGTTTCAAGAATAAGCAGCAGATCGAAGAGTACGGCATTGAAGCATTCAACAAGTTGTGCAAAGAATCCGCTTTTACCTATATTCAGGAATGGGAAAAGCTGACTGACCGGATCGCCTATTGGGTGGATCTGGATACAGCTTATATTACTTATAAAAATGAATATATTGAGTCAGTCTGGTCGATCCTCAAAAATTTCTGGGATAAAGACTTGCTCTATCAGGGATACAAAGTCGTGCCGTATTGCCCTCGCTGCGGCACTCCTTTATCCGATCATGAAGTAGCCCTCGGATACCGCGAAGTCAGCGATCCCTCCGTGTTCGTGCGCATGCCGCTGATAGAAGAACCGGGAACATCGCTGTTGGTGTGGACAACTACTCCCTGGACGCTGCCGGCAAACGTGGCCGTGGCTGTGGGAGCTGAAGTTGACTATGTAAAAATCGAACACGCATTAGCAGAAGGCGGTACCGAGAAACTCATCCTGGCCGAATCCCTGGTACATAAGGTTTTTGGCGAGGAACCGGTCACTGTGCTCGAGCACTATAAAGGCAAACAACTTAAGGGAAAGAAATATTCTCCTTTGTACACCTTTATGCCACTCGAAAAATCAGCTCACTTTGTGATCTTAGGGAATTTTGTCACCACCGAAGACGGTTCCGGCCTGGTTCATATCGCTCCGGCATTTGGTGAAGATGATATGGCTGTTTCACTCGAAAATGACCTGCCGATTCTTACCACGGTGGCTGAAGACGGTACCTTTATCTCGGATGTGAAACCCTGGGCAGGCATATTTGTAAAAGACGCTGACCCCCTCATTACCAAAGATTTGCAGGAACGCGGGTTGTTGTTCCGCATGGAACCGCATGTACATACTTATCCATTCTGCTGGCGCTGCGGTACCCCCTTGTTGTACTACGCTCGTCCGACCTGGTATATTCGCACCAGCAAGTTCAAAGATCGCCTGGTGGCTTTGAACGATCAGATCAACTGGTATCCCGATCACATCAAGAATGGCCGCTTTGGCAACTGGCTGGCCAATAACATCGATTGGGCGCTTGGCCGCGAACGTTACTGGGGAACTCCGTTACCCGTCTGGGAATGTGAAGATTGCCATACCCAGACTTGTGTCGGTTCGGTAAAGGAACTCTCAGCAAAAGCCGGCAAAGATTACACCGATTCTGACCTGCACCGGCCCTACGTGGACGCGATCACTTTCAAATGTGAAGAATGCGGCGGCAAGATGCACCGTGTGCCCGAATTGATCGATGTTTGGTTCGATTCCGGGTCCATGCCGTATGCGCAATGGCATTATCCATTTGANNGATCAGACGCGCGGCTGGTTCTATTCACTGCACGCAATCAGCACTTTGTTGTTCGATAAGGTCGCTTTTAAAAATGTCATTTGCCTGGGTCTGATCCTGGATGCGAATGGCCAGAAGATGTCCAAATCCAAAGGGAACATCGTTTCTCCGTGGGAAGTGATCGACAAGAACGGAGCGGATGCCATGCGCTGGTATATGTACACTGCCAGCCCTCCCGGACAGGAGCGGCGTTTTTCAACCGATCTGGTCGGCGAAGTGCTGCGCAACTTTACCCTGACGCTGTGGAACACTTACTCCTTCTTTATCACCTATGCCAATCTGGATGGATGGAAGCCTGACCCAAGTGTCAAGATCGAGTACAGCCCGCTGGATCAATGGCTGCGTTCCTCACTGCACGCACTTATCCGCGATGTGACCACTGCCCTGGAAAACTATGATGTATTGGGAGCTACCCGCCCGATCGAAGCGTTTGTGGATACTCTCTCCAACTGGTATTTACGCCGCTCACGTCGGCGCTTCTGGAAGAGTGGTTCGGATGCGGATAAACAGGCCGCCTATGCGACGCTTTACGAAGCCTTGGTCGCTCTGAGCAAATTGTTCGCTCCTACCATGCCCTTCATGGCTGAGACGCTGTATCAGAATCTGGTACGCAGTGTGGACCCGAACGCAGAAGAATCGGTGCACCTGAGTTCCTGGCCGGAATATGATCCAGCGGTGATCAATGATAAATTGAACCGCGAAATGGCTCTGGTGATGCGCTTGGCCTCTCTGGGGCATGCCGCCCGCAATAAAGCCAACCGTAAGGTGCGCCAACCGCTAGCCGAAGTGGCCTTTGCCGTTGGCAACCGCGACGAAGCCAAAGTGGTGGCTGACCACGCGGACTTACTCGAAGACGAGTTGAATGTCAAAGAAGTACGGTTGTTGAATGCAGCGGGTGAAACAGTAAGTTTTACCTTGAATCCGCTGCCCAAGCAACTGGGGCAAAAGTACGGCAACCTCTTCCCAGAGCTGCGCAAAGCGATTCTGGCGTTGGAAGTGGAGAAGACCGCAACCGCGCTTCTGGCAGGGCAAAGTGTGTCGGTGCAGGCTGCCGGCCAACAATACGAAATATTGCCGGAAGAGATCGAAGTGCGCGTGCAGGCCAAGAGCGGTTATTCTGTGGCTGCTGACGGCGCATATCTGGCTGCGCTGGTAACCGACTTGACTCCGGCCTTGATCCAGGAAGGATTGGCTCGCGAGTTTGTGCGGCGGGTTCAGGACCTGCGCAAATCGGCTGATTTTGAAATTGCCGACCGCATTCACCTTTATTTCACTGCCACACCCGGTCTGCTGGAAGCGGTCAATTCCTTCACTGACTATGTCAAGGGTGAAACCCTGGCGATTGACCTAGTCCCTGGCACGAACCCGGAAGGGCTGCCCAGCGTGGAAGACGAGTTTGACAAAGAAAAAGTAACCATCAGTTTGAAGAAAGCCTGAGAGAATATGGACTCCTTTCAACGAGGAGTCCATTTTTTTACCCAAGCACTGAATTTAGGGTAAAATTTGGTTACTTGAATTTCGGAGGAAAACTTGAAGGCTTATATTCAGAAAAACCGTTGGTTATACATCGTTGCAGTTATCATCGTCATTCTGGACCAGGGAAGTAAAGCACTTGTACGTGCTTATATTCCACTGGGAGAAAGTTGGACTCCGTGGCCGTGGTTAGCACCTTATGCCCGAATTATTCACTGGTCAAACACCGGTGTGGCTTTTGGCATGTTTCAGGGGAAAAGCCTGGTATTTGCCGTTCTGGCGGCAATTGTGGCCGGCGCCATTATTTATTACTATCCCCAGGTACCAAGTGTAGATAAAGTATTGCGGTTTGCTCTTTCTATGCAATTAGGCGGCGCATTGGGAAATCTGATCGATCGCATTTTCAACGGAGGTCAGGTGACTGATTTTATTTCCGTGGGTAATTTTGCCGTCTTCAATGTAGCCGATTCATTTATCACCGTGGGTGTGGTCATTTTGCTCATCGGCGTCTGGCTGGAAGACAAACGAGAAAAGGAACAAAAAAAGTTGACTAAATCATTGGAAATCACAACGGATAATTCGAATCGACCTACCCTTGAGTGAAACCCTGCGTAATTTTATTGTGCGTCCTGCTGAAGCTGATCGTTTGGATAAATTCTTAGTCTCACATTTCACTGATCAGTCCAGATCCAGAATACAAGATCTTATTAAGCAAGGATGTGTTCTGGTGAACGACCAGGAAGTAACCAAGACGGGTTACCAACTGGAAGGTGGAGTTCACGTAACGATCAAAATTCCAGAAGTAAAACCAAGTGGGCTGATCCCCGAAAATATTCCACTCGATATCGTATTTGAAAATGACGATCTTGCTGTGATCAATAAACCGGCAGGGATGGTTGTGCATCCGGCGGCCGGGCATGCGACCGGAACCCTGGTACAGGCAGCTTTGGCTGCGATCCCTGATCTGCAGGGGATCAATGGTGAAGAAAGACCGGGAGTCGTTCATCGTCTGGATAAACAGACCTCAGGGTTGATCATCCTGGCGAAAAACGAGCAAGCGCACCGCTGGCTGCAAGATCAATTCCGGCTGCGCAAGGTAAAGAAAGTCTATCTGGCGTTAGTGGATGGACGTCCGCCTACTCCAACGGGGCGGGTGGAAGCGGAAATAGCCCGCGACCCGGCACACCGCAAACAAATGGCAGTGGTTTCAAACGGACGAGGCCGCCCGGCGACCACGGAATACAACACTCTAGAACAATATGACGCGCACACCTTGATCGAGGCGCATCCTCTTACCGGACGGACACATCAGATTCGCTTGCACCTGGCATTTTTAGGCTGCCCCATCGTGGGTGATACTGTTTATGGGAAAAAAAGGTCGACAATCGAGATGGATCGTCACTTTTTACACGCCGCCAAACTTAGCTTTGTCTTTCCGGGTGAAAAAGAGGTGCATACTTTTGAAGCACCTCTCCCGCCGGAATTAGAAGAAATATTAACGAATTTACGAAGATAAAAAGGTGAATTGAATATGATCGATTTACGTTCCGATACAGTGACTCAACCTACACCGGCAATGCGTGAAGCTATGGCTTCTGCCGTGGTAGGGGATGACGTATTCGGTGAGGATCCGACCATTAACCGGCTGCAAGAGATGGCCGCAGAAAGAATGGGCAAAGCCGCCGGCTTATTCGTGCCTTCGGGAACCATGGGTAATTTATTGGCGGTGATGGCCCACTGCCAGCGCGGTGATGAAGCATTGATGGGTACTTTCGGTCATACCTTTTTGCATGAAGCAGGTGGGGTTTCCGCTTTGGGCGGGGTTTTCGCACACACGCTGCCCAATCAGAAAGACGGCACCCTGCGTCTGGAAGATATTGAAGAGGGTATCCGCTCGGATGATATTCACGAGCCTCCTTCCAGGTTATTGATCCTAGAGAATACACAAAATCGCTGCGGTGGCATTCCTTTAAGCCGGGAATACACCGAAGCTGTAGCCCATGTGGCACATAAACACGGGGTAAAGGTCCATGTAGATGGAGCAAGAATTTTCAACGCTGCTGCGGCTCTACATGAGCCGGCCAAAGACCTGGTAAGAAAAGCCGACAGTGTTACCTTTTGTTTGAGTAAAGGGTTGTGCGCACCGGTTGGTTCGGTTCTATGCGGCGATGAAGATTTCATCAAACGGGCGCGACGGCTGCGAAAAATGCTGGGGGGCGGCATGCGCCAGGCGGGTATTTTAGCTGCGGCCGGGATCGTGGCCCTGGAACAGATGACTGAAAGACTTTCAGAAGATCATCAGCGCGCTAAAGATCTGGCGGATGGTCTGGCCAGGATTCCAGGAATTGGGTTCGAAATGGGTATGCCGCAAACAAATATGCTGTTTCCTTCTCTTATTCCTTCTTTACGGGTTTCTGCAGAGCATGTAGCGCAGATGTTAGCCAAAGAAGGCATCAAAGTGGATGTGGTTTCAGACCTCCTTTTTCGATTGGTGACACATTATTGGATCAGTGATGAGGATGTGCAAAAGACCATCCAGTGTTTTGAGAGTGTTATTTCAAAGTAAACTAGCCCTTTCGTTGATATAATTAATTTGTTATTTCATTGAAGTATTAATCGGTTGAATATTATTGATTAAAAAGAGGAACATCGCCATGAGTGAATTCGTAACAATTGAACAGATCGATGCTGCTACAAATTATATTCGTTCAAAAACCAAACTCTCACCCAAGATCGGTCTGGTTCTGGGTTCAGGCCTGGGTGGTCTGGCGGATAGCGTTAAAGACGCAGTGGTGATCCCATTTAAAGATATTCCCAATTGGCCTGTTTCAACCATTCAGGGTCATGCTGGTCGTTTGCTGATCGGCAGCCTTTTTGGCAAACCAGCCATGGTGATGCAAGGTCGTATTCATTATTATGAAGGTTATTCCATGGCCGAAGTAACCTTCCCGATAAGGGTGATGCAGCGTCTGGGTGTTGAAGTTCTGATATTGACCAACGCTGCAGGGGCTATTTCACCGGATTTTGCTCCAGGAGATGTGATGATAATCACCGATCACATTAATATGGTCGGAATGTCCGGATTAAACCCATTGCGAGGGCCAAACCTGGATGAGTTTGGGGAACGGTTCCCGGATATGAGCCAGCCTTATGATCACGAGTTGATCAAATTCGCCAAAAAAGCAGCCAAAGAGAAGGGGATTGAATATCATAAAGGGGTCTATATCTGTCTCTCTGGTCCCTCCTTTGAATCACCTGCCGACCTGCGTTTTATGCGGATCATCGGTGCAGACGCAGTGGGAATGTCGACCGTACCGGAAACGATTGTTGCCCGGCACGGACATATGCGCGTTCTGGGCATTTCTGGAATCAGCAACAAGGCCAATCTGGATGGAAGCACGGAAACAACCCATGAAGAAGTGTTGGCAGCCGGGGAAGTGATCGTGCCAAAATTAACCGGAATTATTCAAGGCGTAATTGAAAAACTTTCTCTTTAGGGTAAGTTAACGAATGATGCATACACTATTACGCTTCTTATCAAAATACGAGGTTCTTTTTTATTTTTTGCTTGCCGTTGCGGTTGTGATCTCTCTTAGAAAGGTACTCCTTTCCTGGAAAGAATGGCGCTCAGCAGTTTTTGGTTTGGAAAAAGAGAACTCTCAGCATGTTTTTAACCAGGGAATGACGGTATTGATCCTGTGCGGATTTTTGGGTTTGAGCCTGTTCATTATCAATACTTTTGTGACGCCATCGGTGCCGGGCATTGAGCAGGTAGTCACCCCAACGGTGGATCTGACCCAACAACCCACAGCCACGATAAACGTGGAAGATCTCATTACCCAGACCACGGTTGGATTGGTCCCAACATTAGCTTCGTTTTTCTCCAAAGGCTGTGTTCCCAATCAAATTGAATGGACCATCCCAACGGATGGAGATAAGATCAGCGGGACGGTGACCCTGGAGGGGACGATCAATGTTACCGATTTGGGGTATTATAAATATGAGTATGCGCCTTCAGCGAGCGATGTTTGGACGACGATTGCTGCAGGGAACACCAAGATAGTGAACCAAGCATTAGGGGGAACCTGGGATACTTCGGAAATTACTCCTGGTGATTACCAGTTGAGGTTAGTGGTTTATGACCATCAAAATACTGCATTGCCTGAATGTACAATTAAGATCACTATCGCTGCCCCGTAATTATCAGGAGGACAAATGCCAGAAATAGAAATTAGGCCAGCCATTTCATCTGATCTACCAGTTTTATTTAAGCTGGAACATTCGGTAGAGACCACCCACGTCTGGCAAATGGATTCCAATTCGGATCAGGCTGAGATCGATACTCGATTTCGCGAAATTCGACTTCCCCGCGGAGTGCAATTAGAATACCCTCAAAATATTCAAGAATTGGCTGACACCTGGACCAGGAAAAATCTCTTTTTGGTAGCCACATTACAGGGTCAACAAATTGCCTACTTGACCATTGAAATAGGACAAGCAAAAATCGCCAGGGTCACCGATCTGGTGGTCGGGGAGAGAAATCGAAAGCAGGGGATTGCGACTGCTCTGTTACTTTCTGCTGCCGATTGGGCAAGTCAGCGTAAGATCAAACGGATGATGCTTGAAATGCAAGCCAAGAATCATGCGGCGATCCAATTAGCCAGAAAATTGGGATACGAATTTTGTGGTTATTGTGATGATTTTTTCGCCAACCATGATATTGCCGTATTTTTCATGGCAAATATCAAGTCTTAAATAAAATTGGAAGCGCTTTGTCAATATTGATTGTTGGTATTACCAAGATTTTAGTGACGATCAACGAAATCCTGACAGCGGGGATAGCGATCACGGCATTTTCTCTGTTGTTATATGCCTTGACTTTTAATTTAAAAAACCGGGTGGCTCGTTCTTTTGCCACTATTTTAACCTGTGTCGTAATTATTTTCTCAGCAGAGGCATTGGGCACCACTGCCACAAACACGAGTCTGATTAATTTTTGGCTCCACTTACAGTGGGTCGGAATTATTTTTTTGCCCTCTGCATACCTGCATTTTTCAGACGCGCTCCTTTCGACCACAGGTAAACCTTCGCGCTGGCGGCGCAAATGGGCGGTGAGGATCTCTTACGGCATCTCGGTGCTCTTATTGTTCTTGCTGCCGACTAAGTGGTTATTAGGACCAGTAATGGTTGATCAAATCCCGGCTCCTTTTAACCAGGCAACGGTTCTGACGAATCTTTTCTCCTGCTATTATGTGGTCTTGATGATCCTTTCTTGGATCAATTTTATTCGGGCATTGCGCAGAACGGTCACGCAGACCAGTCATCGAAGGACTACTTACCTGACAGTCAGTGCGTTGGCTCCAGCAATTGGTTGTTTTCCGCTCTTGCTGTATAGCTATACTCTAGCAACCCAATTCTCGCTGGCTTTCTGGTTACTGGCAATTTTGGTGAATCTTGTTACCGGCGTATTAATTGTTGTCTTGGCTTACTCAGTTGCATTTTTCGGCGTTCCCTGGCCGGATCGGATAGTCAAAAGCAGGCTGATCAAATGGCTGTTACGCGGCCCTTTAACCGCCAGTCTGACCCTGGCTCTGGTGACGATCATACGGCGTGCTGGCGATGTGTTTGGAAATCCATATACCGCTCTCGTACCGATCACGATGATCGTGACTGTGCTGCTGCTGGAATATTTCATCACCATGTTCTTTCCAAAATTTGAGCAGACCTTTTTATTTGGCAATGACCAACAAGAGTTAATTCAGCTTCGCTCATTGGAAGAAAGGCTGATCACTCGTAGCGATCTCAGTCAATTTTTGGAAATGGTGCTGGCAGCAATTTGTGATCAACTCCAGGCCCCGGGAGCTTACCTGGCCACAAACGAAGATGAAAATTTAGAGATCATTGCTTCAACCGGTATGCAGAAAATACCTGTTGATTTTATCGATGAACTTGAAAAATTCATTATCGGGCAAGACGAAATCACAAAGATGGTAATCTGGAATAATGATTTGATCTTTCCATTGAAGGATGGGGTCAGTGACCCAGTTTTGGTTGGGTACCTCGGCGTGCATAATGGCAATCAAATGTTAGCAGGCGAAGAGGAAGTATTGACAGCCTTGCAATTGCTCAATCACCGGGCTGCGATTGCTTTACGAGATCGTGAAATTCAGGAAC
>PMIV01000055.1 GCA_003158355.1 Anaerolineaceae bacterium | reverse complement strand
CCGGCCAATCGCCAGACGCTGCTGCATTCCGCGTGAAAAGGTACGTACAACCTGGCTGCGCTGCTTTTTCAGGCCCACCAGATCCAATATCTGTTCCACCCGCTGCTCAGGCTCCGGCAGCGTATACAATCTGGCATAGAAACGTAGGTTTTCTTCCGCGCTGAGATCGGAATACAGCAGCAGTTGATGACTCACGATCCCCAATCGCCGCCGGATGCCGCTCTCATTGCCATTCAAGGGTTGTCCAAAATAGCTAATCTTCCCTTTGTCCGGCGAAAGTAATGTAGCCAGTATACTCAAAAGCGTGGTCTTACCCGAACCATTCTCGCCNNTACTTTTTTGGGTCCAAAAGATTTGGAGATTCCATCAGCCTGCAGAAAAGTCTGTGCAATGGTCATTCCCCTCCTAATTTTTTGATCAGTTCCTCGCGTTTGGCATGATAGACCTCTGCCGAAATTTCTCCGGCTTTAAATTGATCATCCAAAGCGATCACCGCGTCTAAAAGGGTCGTCTTTTTTGAGCCATTCCCCTGCTGCTGCGCTCCCTTTTTCTTTGTCGCAAACCCAATCCATATAGCACACATGAGGGCTAAAACAAGGGCGATAATACCAATTATTTCTGGGAAGATCTCGTTTTTGTTAAAACAGTGTAATTCCAAATTTCCACCGGCGTTGACATTTCCCCCGGTGAACATGAGAAGAGATTCAGACTTGGCCATCTGCTGGTTTGATGTGAGCATCCCCGAACAGGTGATCTCTTTGCCCTGGTTTTCAACCATGATCATCGCTGAAGTGACCTGAACCGGAACATTAAAGAGAATATTTCGATCATTTTCAAAGGGAAGATCGTACTCGAACATCACCTGGTGTACGCCGCCTGGAAGGATCGGCTGCCAATCTCCCAATTTTCCGGTTAAAACCTTGAGAAACTGCGATTGGGAATTTTGATCCACGATCACATTTTGAGCATCCTTATTAAGCAAGAAATTCAGGAGTGGAGTTTGCTCATCCACGGGGGAAACTGTATAGGAAGAAGGATTTCTGATCAAGTAACTCTCGGTCACGTGGATCAGGTGATCGGCCTGGAAATCAAGAAGGACATGCAGCCGTTCAGCCCGTAAAACACTGGTATCTGCAGAGGTGTCATACACCTTTATATCCAGGGGAACGGTTGACCCTGAGGTTGTGCTTTGGCCGGAGAAACGAACGGATTTATAGACAATGCCATTATTGGTGATCTCTGCCGTATAACTCCAATCAGCGGAATAGGGCACCAACACAAACTGAAAAGAGTTATCTTGCATCACTTTGGCCACCATGGTCTGGGTAGTCTGACCGGGCCTGGTTATTTCCAAATTTAGTCCGTTCAGGTCGTCTAGGGTACTGCCAGAACCATTGGTAACGGTTCCCTCGATGGTGATAAACCCCTGGTTTTGTTGTGATGCGGTGGTACTTGCCGGCTGCCCCGATTCGTTCTGCAGCAATGTATTGGAATTGGAAGGAGAAACTGAAAGGGCACGGGTGGTAGCCACCAATGACCAGATCTGCGCATCACTCAGCATCACCGCAAAAGTTCCCATACCGTGATTATTGCCGCTGCGAATCGCATAATAAAGCTCTTCGTTGGAATAATCCATCAATAGGGGCTCACTTTGCCAATCGGAAAGCTGTAAATTCTTTGAAATTGCCTGCGAACCATCTCCGTTTCCGGTGCTTCCGTGGCAGGACAGGCACATATTCTGATAGATCAATTTGCTGTTGGATTGGCTGCCTTGCGTGGCAACCAGAGAAAGCAGGTAAGCCACCAGATTCCAGCGGTCACTGGAAGAAAGCGCCGGAAAAGCCGGCATTCCATGCGCAGTGATCCCGCTGGTCAGTGTCGAATACATCTGTGTGGGTAGAGTTTGTTTCAACCAATCAACAGGGATGAGATCCACTTTGCCCGTATCTGAAGTTTGCGCCGGATTGCTTTGGATATGGCAGCTCGAACAATACTGAGTAAAGCGATTCTTGCCTTCTTCGATCGATGGTGCCACCAGAGGCAGTGTCATCCTGGCTTCCACCGTTGCGGTCATTTGTTCACTTTTAAGCAGCACAGTGGTTTGAACCGCGCATCCACTCAACACCAAAGTGAGTAAAGTAAAGATCGGGAACCAGGCAACCGGATTAGGACTGTTTTTCATAGGCAGTGCATCACTTGAGCTTCAAACCACAGTTCGGGCAAAACAGATCAGACCTTTGCAGCGGCGTTCCGCATTTTACGCAAAATCCTGCCGAACGCTCCACTCTCTCCATGCGGCGGTTCGTGATCATGCTTTCGATCTCCCGGTCGCCCTTTGCGGCTGGGTCTTCCTGCAGTAACTGAATTTTACTGTGCAAATTTTCAACTTCTTGCTGAAGAACGGCTCTTTGCTGAATAAAATCTTGTTGCTCGATTTTTCCGGCAGCATGCTCGATCTCCAGATCGTGCAGCCAATCCAAATGCTTTTGATTGGCCGCAGAAAGGTCCTCTTCGGAAATACGGCTCACTTCATTGAATGCGCCTGTGGAGACGCCATAAAGCGGTTGGATGACCACCGCTATCACCAACACACCCACTGCCAGAATGATAAAAATAGAGGTTAATACCATCGTTAGTTACCTGACTTTTGCTCTAGAAACGTCGATAATTCTTCTGCCGAACCAAATGGGCCGATCTTGATGCCCCGCAGGGTGCCGTCAGCATCGATTAGATAGGTTTCGGGCACGCCACTGATGTGAAATTGCTGCGAAAGCGCAGAACGCAGATCAGGGCCGTTCAAATAGCTGATCGAATATTTCTGCATGAATGCTTTGGCTGCGGGTTCAGTATCCGCATAATCGACCCCGAGAAACACGATCTGTCCGCCCAAGCCAACTTTTTGCCAACCTTCTTGTAAAATAGCGGCTTCATCGATACAGGTTGTACACCACGAAGCCCAAAAATTGATCAAAACAGTTTTCCCCTGCAGACTCTTCAAAGTAACCTGGCTGCCGTCAAATGTGGTCAGTTTAAAATCAGCCACTTTGCTCCCCAATGTCAATGTCTGTACATTGCTCTTCTGCAATCCCAAAACTAGAAGGACCAAGAATGACAGAAGAATAACTCCGGCAGCAAGGATCACCCAAATGGGCAGTCGTTTGCGGATAGTCTGACCTTCTGGAGGAGAGAACGAATCAATCAATTTTTCCGCCTTTTTCCGACACATCCGGGCCGTTTTTTGCCGGGGAAGTACCCTCTCCAATTTCTGATTCAGGCACAGCCGGACTTAAAGAACGGTGTTTCATAAAAAAACGTACCATCAAGATCAACGCTGCCAGAAAGATCAGCGGGGGGAGTAAATAGAGGAGCCAATTTAACCCAGTGCGCGGCGGAACGGCCAGAACCCGATCACCGTATTGTTGAACGAAATAGTCTTTGATCTGAGCAGGTGAATCCCCCTGGCCCAATTTATCACGGATCAAATCACGCCACTGTGCGCAGGCTTGCGTGGAACAAACATCCAAAGTGATATTTTCACATACCGGGCAGTAGAGCTGGCTGGCAATGGCATTTACCTGATCATCGCTCGACGGGGTCGGTTGCGCTTGCGCCCATGCAGAATTGACGATGATGGCCATGCCTTCAATGGCAATAGAGATGGCAATGACCGCCATGAAAATTTTCCGTGAAAAAGAATGAACTAGATTCATGCCGGCAGCTCTTGGCTTTGATTGAATTTTACCGGTGAAAAAGCAAATAAACCACCCAAAACAAGGACCACGGCTCCGATCCAAAACCAGAGAATTAATGGATTGTAAAAAAGCCTGAACGTGGCACTGCTGCTCGAAAGGGGCTGCCAGTCTACCAGAACAACGTATAAATCCCCGGCCAGCGTGCTGCGCAGACCCGGCACAGTCACCGATTGCTGCTGCAAAGTGTAATTATCCGAGCGGGGAATCAAAATAAAACTTTTGCCGTTGGCAGCAGTAACATTCAGCGTCGCTTCCGTGCTTTCAAGGCTGTCTGCCGTCTTGACAGTTTTCAGGTCGGCAAACCGCAGCGAATATCCATTAAATTGGAGCGTTTCTCCCTGGGAGAGGGTCACCTGGGTTTGTGTTTGAAAAAATTCAATTCCCACAATACCGATTGCCATTAAAACCACGCCGATATGCACCAAATAACCACCGTAGCGTCGGTGATTGCTGCGAACCAGGTGAAATAATGCCGTCGGCAGGGTCTCATGCAAAGCGTTATGCCGCGCCCAGGCTGTCCGGTTCAAATCGTAGAGTGACACACAGACGACAAATGCAGCCAACCAAAGTGCCAGAACGGCTCCCCACAAACGAATCCCGCTCAAAAGCAAAACAATCGGCAGTAGTAAAGAAAGTAACGCGGGTTCCCAAATGGTTTTCCCCAGCTTTTTCGCCGTGGATGCTCCCCAGACCGAAAGGGGGACCAGACCCATCAGCAAGATCAACAAAGCAAACAACGGTCCGGTGGTAGATTTGTACCACTGCGCACCCACGGTGATCTGCTGCCCGCTGAACAACTGCGAAAGGATCGGGAACAACACTCCCGTCAAACATATGAGAAAAATACACACAAAGAGAATGTTATTGAATAGAAAAAGGGACTCGCGTGAGAAAATCGAATGCATTTCCCCGTTGCCGGCCAGATCATTCCAACGCCACAAGATCAACCCTAACGAGGCGACCAATAACAGACCGATCAAAACAAAGAATACCGGCCCAATCGAAGACTCAGAAAAAGCATGCACAGAAGAGAGCACACCCGAGCGCGTCAGGAAGGTGCCCAAAATGACCAGGCAGAAAGTGAGCATGAGAAGAACGTAATTCCAGCGCTTGAACAGGTCGCGCCGCTCCTGTAAAATAGCCGAATGCAGAAAAGCCGAGCTGGTCAACCAGGGCATAAAAGCGGCAATCTCCACCGGGTCCCAACCCCAGTAGCCTCCCCAACCCAGTACATCATAAGACCAGCGGCTGCCCAGTACCAGACCGGCCGAGAGGAAGATCCAACCAGCCAGCGTCCAACCATGCGTCAACCGCAGCCAGCCGCTGTTAAATTGGCCGGTAACCAGGCTGGCAACGGCATAAGCGAAGGGGACAAGAAAAGTGACAAATCCCAAATATAGCAGAGGGGGATGTAAGATCATCCCTACATTGCGTAATAAGGGATTCAGCCCGATTCCGCTGGGAGGAAATACCGGGTAAGTCCCGGCAGGTTGAATAAATGAAGAAACCACCTGCCCATTGGTAAGTATCCAGATGCGTTCAAATGGATTTTCCAGGAATAGTGACATGAACAGGAAGAAAAACATCGGAACCATGGTGACCAAGATCACCCAGGGAGTAAACGCCTTTAGTTGCCGCTGTTTACCCCACAAGAAACTGGCCGCCGTCACCCCGGCCAGCAACCATATCCAGAAAAGCAGCGAGCCAGCCTGCCCGCCCCAAAGCGCCGAGACTTTGAGCGGCAGAGACATATCCTGGCTGATCACACGAAAAACGTAAGTATATTGAAACTGCTGCGTCAGCATCAATCCCATCAGGGCCAAAACTGCTAGAGTAATCAATGGGAAAACAATAATGGCTGCTACCCTCGCTGAAGCGATAAAGGCATCAGATTTGGCGCGCAAGCCATAAATTGCCGTACCAAAAGCATACAGGCTGATCAAGAATGTCAGAAATAGGAATCCAAAACCAAGATAAGCGATCATGCTCTACCTGTCTGACCTGGATCAATCAACAAATTAATTCCCTTCATGATCCAGCCTGGGCTGGCAAAGAATCTTCATA
>PMIV01000092.1:632-6218 GCA_003158355.1 Anaerolineaceae bacterium | reverse complement strand
GAACGACCGCAAGAAACCGCAAATAAAATCTGACGCAGAAGCGGAATAATTAATTTATTCAAGGGTATTTATTTTTTACAGCCAGATTGGTTACAGGAAGAAGGTATATAAATGAAAGCTAACAATCTGAGAGATTTAGTTAGCTGGTTGATGAAACATCTGACAGACACTCAATTTAAGGGAATCGAAAATGTTCCCGATACCGGTGGTGTTTTGATCGCGACAAACCATCTTAGCCGTATGGATATCCCGGTTATGTTCATGATTCCCAATCGCCCTGAGATGACCGCTTTGGTCGCAACCAAGTATTTAAAATACCCTTTGATCCGCTGGTTCATCGTTTCGGCCAATGGAATTTGGCTTGACCGCGACACCGCAGATTTCGGCGCTTTTCGCAGCGCGGTGAAAGCACTTGAAGAAGGCAAAGCGGTGGGGATCGCCCCTGAAGGGACACGCAGTAAATCCGGTCAATTACAGGAAGGGAAACCCGGAACTGCCCTGCTGGCATTACGGGCGCATGTTCCCATCATTCCTGTTGCCATCACCGGTACCATTGGTTCTTTCAAGAAAACCGTTACATTCCGGCACCCATCCATCTCTGCCGAATTTGGCCCGTTAATCCCTGCTCCCGTACTTGAGCGCGGAAATCGTGAAGCACAATTACAGAGTATTACTGAAGAATTAATGTGTCAGATTGCAGCCATGCTGCCGGAGAGTTATCGTGGTTTCTACAAAGATCACCCACGCACAAGAGAGCTGCTCGCACAAAGAGAAGCAGCCGCCAAAACATCTGCCGCCTGAAAGCGACAATAGCGTACGGAAAATAAATTCTCCCACGAAATAATATGTCCATTCAACCTGATTCTTCTCTCAATCCCTCCGCGCAGGCGCGCAGACAACCCTCCCGATTTATAGTTTCTCTGATCTGGGGGGTTTTAGTGTTTATCGTGGTCTGCGTCGCATTTGAATTTGCCTGCCGTACCAACGTCGTGAAGCAGCGGCTGCCAGTGAGATCAGTGGGCAGCTACCACGCGCAATTTGAGATCAAGTGGTTCAAACTGGCAGATTATGTGCGCAAAAACGGCGGGGTGGATGTAATCATTTTGGGAAATTCAATGGTTAATACCGGTATCAACCCCGCGATCCTGGAAACTCGCTACCAGGAACTGACCGGTACGAATTTGCGTATCTTCAATTTTGGAGTCGAAGGTCTAACGGTGGCGCCGCTCTCTAAATTAGCCAAAATCCTTGAAGCTGCCTATCATCCCGGCACCATCCTGCTATATACCGAAATGCGCGACTACACTGCCGCCAATGGTGTGCCGGTGGAAAACCAGTTTTTGGATAATGATTGGATAAAGTTTAGACAAACAGACACTGATCTCAAAGGACAATTGATCGATACCTCTGCAGGGCTGCAGCAGCTTCTTCCCTTTCGCAACTGGTCAAGTTCGGACTTTTTAGACACCTACTTAATGGATGTGCGCCGAACCAAAGAAACTACATCGCAGGGATATGAAGCTGATAAAAATATCGGCACCGATATCGATAAAATTCCCGACACCAACGACCCGATAGAAAAGAAAAGCTACGACCTCTTCAGCAATTACACAATGGACTCCGGGCGGATCGCCGACCTGCTCAGCATCATTGAGCAGCAAAAGTCCGGTACCAAGGTACTGGTGGCTGAAATGCCGGTGTACCCCACTTATTATGCCTATTTTGGCTCGGATGCGGTGGTAGAAAAATATCATCAAGACATCCAAAAAATCGTATCTGATGCCAACAGCGTATTTCTCCCGACCGTCTCGTACACACTTCTGCCGCTGGAAGACCGGGTAGATAATCATCACCTGAATTTTCAGGGTGCTCCTGTCTATTCCAATTTACTGGCAGAACAATTAGCGGAGCTTTGCACTCAAGAAAAGAATTGTCTGCAAAAGCAATCCCGCACCAGGTCGCAGCCATGACAGTCACCTCCCTGCTTTTCTTCCTTTTTGCTGCGGTTTCGGCGTACCTCTACCATAAATTGCCGGCCAGATTCCGTAATGCCTGGCTGCTGCTTGTCTCTGCCGCATTCATCGCCAGCTATTCCTGGCAGTTTGTGCTGGTTCTGGCCCTGTTTGCGTTGGTGAATTATGCCATCGGCCTAAAGATGGAGCGCGTCCCTGCCCACATGCAAGCCTGGTCTTATGCGGGGTTGGTCTTCAACCTGCTCTTTTTGTTTGTGCTCAAGTACAACAATTTTTATCTCCCTGCGTTCAGCAAATTGCTCACCCAATTGGGCCTGTTGAGTGCCGGAGAAACTGCGGCCATCCTGGTGCCCATCGGCTTATCCTTCTTGACCGTACAGACTATCAGCTATATTTTGGATCTGCGCAACAAACGCCTGCATGCCGAAACGGANNTGGCCTTGATCGTGATCGGCCTCTTCCGTAAACTGGCGTTTGCTGACCCGCTTTTTCATATGATCCCGGCTGATGCCTTCACCTCACCGCTGAATTACCCGGGGCAGAATCTGGTTTTTTGGCTGCTGGCTTATTCTTTTGCCCTTTACAATGATTTTGCCGGTTACACCAGCATCATCCGTGGTGTGAGTCTTTGGTTTGGCATCGAACTCAGCTCCAACTTCAATCTGCCCTATCTTTCGCGAAATTTCACGGAATTCTGGTCCAAGTGGCATATCAGCCTTTCGAATTGGTTGCGCGATTACATTTTCTTTCCCTTTTCGCGTGCCCTTGCCAAAAAAGGTCAGAAATTCTCGCGAATATTCAATCTGGTGCTGCCCCCGATGGTGACCATGCTTGTCAGCGGATTATGGCACGGTCTGGCCTGGAATTTGCTTTTATGGGGCGGGCTGCACGGGGTATATCAAGTGATCGAACGTCTCCCCTCTTTGTGGAGTAAAGTAACTCCATTGAATGAGCGTCCCAAATGGCGACAGCATCTGGGTACAGGAATAACCTTTGTTTTTGCCTCCCTGGCCTGGGTGCCTTTTCACACAAATCTGGCGAGCACTCTGCAATACTGGCAGGGCTTGTTCCTGTGGAAGATGCCGGACCTCAAATCTCTGGTGTTGACAGTGGCAGGAAAAGATCTTTTCTCCTCGTGGAGTAAATTCCTTCTCCCTAGTCCTCTCCTGATTGGGGTGATATTGTTTGCCATCCTCTTTGACTGGCTGCAATTACGCGGTAAACGCGAAGAATTCATTCTGGATTGGAAGCGTGCTGCTCTGATCCTCTTTATAGTCATTCTGTTAGCCCTTTGTGTGCTGGCAGGGCTATCAGATCAAATTACCCCCTTTGTTTACCAGGCTTTTTAACCCATTTTTCATCAGTATTTGCTATACTAAACCTAGAGGTAATAAATCGTGGTTTTAAATACTGGTTTCTTCTGGATTTTACTGGCAGGGCTGATCTACGGAGGGATTCATTCTGCCTTTGCATCCATTCCGGTCAAGGAATGGGTGAGGAATCAACTTGGAGTGGAAAACCCTAACACTTACCGTTTCATTTTTATATTACAAAGTTTTTTCTTCACATTAATATTTTTTGCCATTGTTTTCATTCTCCCCGATACCATTTTATATGTTATCCCTGCCCCTTGGCACTACTTAACGATTGTCTTGGAGATAGCAGCCATCCTGGGAACGATCTTCAGCCTCTTTCAAACAGGGATTCTGGCGTTTTTCGGACTGGCTCCTTTTATGAACAGCGAACAAGCCGCCAGGGCAAACCAGTTGAATACACAGGGATTCTACCGATATATGCGCCATCCGCTGTACTTCTTTAGCCTGATCGTGATCTGGCTGCTGCCAGTGATGACCTGGAATATCCTCGCCTGGGATTTTTGTGTGACAATTTATTTATTGGTTGGATCTCTATTTGAAGAGCGAAAATTGGTTCGTGAGTTTGGGAATGAATATCTCGAGTATCAAAAGCAGGTACCAGCCTTCTGGCCGCGTTTTGCAAACAAATAACCCTTTACGTCACTTATGTTGCCGCTTTTTTGGATCGCGGTTGCCTTTACGGCAGGTATTCTCTTTGCCTCTTTGTTCCCCGGCCCGGTCTGGGTTTGGGGAATTCTCTGTCTGTGTTTACTGGTTTGGATTATTCTCAGCACGATCTTAACTAAAAATTCCTTTTTATTACAACGAATTTATCATGCCCTAAAAGTATCCCTGCCTGTATTGTTGTTTTTCCTGGCTCTGGGTGGAATGCGCTACGCTTGGGCGCGACCAGCCTGGACTGACCAGAACCTGGCCTGGTACAACGACCATGGCAGTTATACCCTGGTTGCAGTGATAGATAAAAGTCCGGACCGGCGTGAGGATGCCGTCTACTTTCACGTTCAGATTCGCGAGTTATACGACTCATCTGCCATGACCTACAAACGCATCAGCGGCAGCGCTCTCGTGCGTATGGATGCAAATTCACCCTGGCAGCTCGGAGACCTGCTGCGTTTCAGCGCCGGCCCTAAAACCCCTTCTGCGACCCAAGATTTCTCTTACCGAGCCTACCTGGAACGCCAGGGCGTTTATTCCGTCATATACCACCCAACCTCTGTCACTCGCATTGCCTCCGCCCAAGTGAGCAAATTCGCGCTGGGTCTGGAATGGCTGCGTCAAAATGCCTCTCGCAGCATCTTTACGATCTTTCCGCAGCCGGAGTCTGGATTAATGGCCGGAATTCTGCTGGGGAATGATAATGACCTACCGCAGTCGGTGAAACAGGCCTACCAGGATACCGGTACCGCGCACATTATTGCCATTTCCGGTTTTAACATGGCTATTTTGGCCGGGCTTTTTTTGATGATATTTTCGCGCATCATGAACCGGTACTGGGCAGGGTTACTTTCAATGCTGCTGCTGGCCGTTTATGCGGCCTTTGTGGGCGGCTCTCCCTCCGTGGTCAGAGCAGCGATCATGGCATACATTGCTTTCTTTGGCCACCTGGTGGGCAGGAAGGGCGGCGGCATGAACGCGCTGGGGCTGGCAGCCGGGCTGATGCTGGCCGTCAATCCGCTGCTTTTGTGGGATGCCAGCTTTCAGCTTTCTTTTGCCGCTACCGCCGGCCTGGTGCTCTTTGCCGGGCCGCTGCAGATTGGTCTGGAAGGGTTCATGGCAAAGCATTTTTCCGAACAGACAGCCGCCCAATTCAGCGGGCCGGTAAGCGAATTCTTTCTTTTTAGCCTGGCAGCCCAGGTCACCACCCTGCCGGTGATCACAATGCAATTCCGACGCATCTCACTTACCTCACTGCTGGCGAACCCGCTGGTACTGCCGGTGCAGGAAGTGATTCTGGTGGCAGGGGGAGCAGCAGCCATTGCCGGGATGGTTATACCTGTACTTGGAAAAGTGCTGGCTGCCCTGATCTGGCCGGCACTAGCCTATTCAAACCAGATGGTGGAATGGCTAGATAAAATTCCCAACGGGGTGGTAAACGTCAGCGGCCGCCTGGCTGTATGGATCAGTGTAGGAGGGATTCTCATCATTATGTTGGCTGTGATTCGCATTCATTTTAAACAATTTTTCAAACACATCAAGTTCACCTATTTGATACTCATTCTAACGGCTGCGGCAGCACT
>PMIV01000092.1:0-627 GCA_003158355.1 Anaerolineaceae bacterium | reverse complement strand
GGATTCTCTTGCCAATTTAAACTCCCGGCTGCCGGTGAATCTGGCGATCCTGGCCCCCAATGTTTATCAGGTTGTCGATGCTGCCGCTCCCCTATCCCTGCCGGAGGGGATGCAATCTCACTCGCTGCAGGAGGGAGAAAGTATCAAGCTGGGAGAGAATCTGCTGCTCCAACCCATCGCCTCGGATAACGATCACACTGCCATATTGGTCATTTATGGGCAGGCACGTATTTTGATCCCCGGTGGTATCAACCCGGGCGAACTTAAGGAGGCGCGTTCATCAAGTTTACGTGGGCTTTCTGCGCTGATCTTAAACGACGAAGATGTTGTGAATCTGCCTGCAGATATGTGGGGGAATTTTGGAGCACAGGAAATCCTTTGGAACAGCACCAGTATTTCTCCCAACCCCAAATGGAGGGTGCTGCAAACATTAAATTCAGATGGAAACAAATTCTGGTTCAACTGAAGATCTTCCAACCCTCGGAAATTACCCTTTACCCGCAAGGGACTTTCGTTTTGGTGCATTACGATTCCTCAAATTCAAGCGCAGCCTTTCTCGAGACTAAAGCTGCTGGCAGTGCTATCCTGTTTGTATTGGGGATTTTGTTCATGGTGATCAGGTTAGCT
>PMIV01000022.1 GCA_003158355.1 Anaerolineaceae bacterium | reverse complement strand
CGGAGAAGTGCAGGCGGCCCAGGCTAACAAGCTGCCAAAGTTGATCGAAGTCAAGGATATTAAAGCTGACTTGCAGACGCATTCAACCTGGAGCGATGGTAAGCTGTCCATGCTCGAGATGGCGCAGGCTGCTGCCAGGCGCGGTATAAAAGTGATCGCCTTCACCGATCATTCACAGAGCCTCGGCGTCACGGGCGGATTAAGCATTCAGGATCATAAGAAGCAGGCAGCGGAGATTAAGAAGGTTCAAGAGAAACTTGGCGATGGCATTATTGTTTTGCACGCCACGGAAGTTGAGATCAAAGCCGATGGCAAGCTGGACTACCCGGACGAATTCCTGGCAGGCCTTGATCTGGTGCTGGCCTCGCTGCATACCTCCCTGCGACAGCCTCGCGAGAAAGTCACACAGCGGGTGCTCAATGCTATCCTCAATCCGCACGTTGACATCATCGGGCATCCGACGGGCCGTCTCATCCCGGACCGCGAGGGGGCGGACCTCGATATGGATGCGTTGCTCAAGGCAGCAGCCGAGTCGGGGGTCGCGAAGGAGATTAACGCCCACCCCTCTCGTCTCGACCTGGACGATAATTATGCGCGCCGTGCAAAAGAGCTGGGCATACCCTTGAGCATCAACACCGACGCACACTCCGAAGCCGATTTCGATATGCTGCCTTACGGTGTCGCCACTGCCAGACGTGCTTGGGTGGAACCAAAAGATGTTATTAACTGTTGGCCGACAAAAAAGTTATTGGATTGGTTAAAGGCGAGGGGCAGGAAATAATTTAATACAAAGTCGCAGAGGAATTACAAAGTACTGCATAATTATCTAAACCAACATTTTATTTTTTGCTCTATAAATAATGGAACCAAGTTCACAACGTACTGCGAAGCGGTATGCGGAGCAGTAGAGATTTATGCAAGAAGCAGTAAATATTTGACATTCGCATCCCGGCGAACTTGTATTAAGGTTCAGGGTAACAGTTGAGGGATCTAAAGATAGTTCCTTAAGATTAATTACTGTTGAATATTACCCACCAGTCCTAACTCGGGGGCAATCTTTCGCATGGCGATAATAACATTCCCGGCGTGTTCCCAAAGTTCGATGCCAAATTCCTTGGCGGCTTGCTCCATCTCAGCGCGGTCGGTGCCAGCGGCAAAGGCCTTGTCTTTCCACTTCTTTTTAACAGAAGACGCTTCAAGATCCAATAGGGAGCGGGAAGGGCGGACTAAAGCCACTGCAGTGACCAGGCCAGTAATTTCATCACAGGCATATAAGGCTTTGCGCCGTAATGTATCGCGCGGCACACCCGTGTCCACACCGTGACTCAAGATATCTTGAATGAGATCCTCAGGCACGCCGCGCTCGCGCAGGATTGGCGCACCCGCAACGGGGTGCTTGTCGAGCGAGGGGTGGATTTCCCAATCAAAATCATGCAATAAACCGCAGAGACCCCATAGTTCAATGTCTGCGCCTTCGCGTTTTGCATAAAAGCGCATGGCTGCTTCAACTGCTAACATGTGATGCACCAGCCCTGAATTTTTTACATATTGATTCACAACATTGAACGCTTCGCTTCTTTCCATCGTTAATTCCTTTGTCGTGTTATTTTTCGGTGAAAATGGGTTCCGGGGTCCCCATCACCGGTAAAGGTCGACTGATCCAGACATCCCAAAGCGCTACCAGTGAAGCTGCATATTCGCGGACGTTCCACATAAACAAGGAGAACTTAGAATATGTCCGCTGGTCAGCACTTACTCCAACTGATTTCAAACCGATCTCGTTGCAGGTGAATAGTGCTCTCGGCAAATGGTAAGCTTGGGTCACTAAAATCGCCTCATTAAGTCCAAAAATATATTTGGCACGGTAACAAGTATCATAGGTACGCCGGCCTGCATAATCGAGCACGATAGCATCCTCGGGCACTCCGAGGCTAAGCGCATAAGCTCTCATGGCTCCGGGTTCGTTATAATCCACATAACGGTTATCCCCGCTGAACAGCAGCTTTTCTACTTTACCGGCGAAGTAGAGTTCAGCAGAGGTCTTTACCCGGTCGCGAAGCACAGGTGACGGCGACCCGTCTCTTTGTAAACCTGCGCCAAAAACGATGGCTACCCGTGCAGGGGTCACTGAAGCCAAAGTTTCTATGCGGGGTTTGGCAAACATTCCTGTGAATATTCGCGCTGCAACGATCAAGAGAACCGCTGCGATGCCTGTCCAAAAAATGATATGTATGAGCATGTTAAATATCTTCTTTACCATAGCAAGAATTGTACCAGTTCTCATTATTTCTCCCGGATTAAGCAATAAATATTAAACTCGTTCATTCCATATAAAAGGTGGATAAATAGGTAAGTGAAAACCAAGTGTTAAATTCATTTAATTAAGTGCTTCAAATGATTCTCAATGGTTATAAAAATTCAATTAAGCATGAAATGATCTACCCTTTAACTACTTAATGTAACAACAAGCGGCGTAGAAAGATCTGTGAAAAAGAGGATGCTTACTGTTGGCATGCTCCAGATTCCAGACCATGAATGAAGGCTAATCCCAAGGCCGTTGAGCAAATTTCCTATTTATATTACATAAATTATACCTGTCACTGATTATTGTCCAATTACAATCTTATTCAATCTTGAACAATTTCCAAGATCAGGAGAGGATCCCCTGATCGAAAAGACGTCGGAGTTTTGGCGAGCATCAATAATATTTATTATTGTTTTATTTTGAGATCAGTTTTTCACTCCCCGAGTTCTCAATTTTTTATAAATAACTTCAATATTTTTTATATAAGAATTTGTGAAATATTGAATTCAAAACAAATTTTGCTATACTGTTTATAGGATTTGCTACAAAAAAGAGAGAAAAAGTCTAATAAATTTTTCCTTTTTATATAGATTGTGTTTATCAAATCATAAATGGATAATTGCGAATTTTTATAATCGATTCGCTCTGGAAATTATGGAAAATAAACATGATTTTCTTGCTAAAAGAGGCAAAAGTGAGTTTTATTTTGAAGCCAATAATTTTTGCGAATTTCGAAGGCTTGATCAGAAACAAAAATTTCCATACTGAATTAAGAACTCATTTTAAAGTTTCTTCAGATCACTTGCCAATTGGTGCCAAAGCGAATACGGCAGTAATCGATTTTTTTGATTCAAAGTTTAATTTGAATTCTGTCAAAGAAGGGAGGTATGAGTTCATCAAACTATAAATATTGTTCCGCTTTTTCAATTGAAACATTAGCATAATTTCTTAAAAGGAGAGAAAAATGTCTAAGAAGTTGTTCAACATGATCAGTATTGTTCTGATCGCTGTGTTTGTGCTTGCAGCTTGCGCTGCTCCAACAGCCGTACCTGCCACCCAGGCACCTGCTACAGCAGCAACGGTAGCAGCTACAACAGCAGCTCCTTCTGCAACAACGGGTGGTGAGGTTTATTATCTGAATTTCAAACCAGAAATTGCCGATGTTTACACTAAGATTGCAGCCGAATATCTAAAAGAAACTGGGGTTACTCTAAAAGTGGTGACTGCAGCATCGGGGACCTATGAACAAACATTAAAATCCGAAATGGCTAAATCCGATGCGCCGGTCCTTTTCCAGATCAATGGACCTGTTGGTTATGCAGCCTGGAAAGATTATTGCTTAGATCTAAAGAATACTGACCTATATAAACACCTAACCGATAAAAGTTTGGCAGTAACCTCTGGTGATGGCGTCTATGGTATTCCATACGCGATCGAAGGTTATGGCATTATTTACAACAATGCCATCATGACCAAGTACTTTGCGTTATCTGGGGCCAAAGCTACGTCAATGGATCAAATCAACAACTTTGCTACGTTAAAAGCAGTTGTTGAAGATATGACCGCAAAGAAAGCTCAGTTAGGTATTAAAGGCGTATTCTCTTCAACATCTCTCAAGACTGGTGAAGACTGGCGCTGGCAGACACATCTTGCTAATCTTCCCATCTTCTATGAATTAAAAGATGAGAGCTACGATTTATCCAAGGGTACTCCTTCTGAAATTACATTCAAATATGCTGACAATTTCAAAAATATCTTTGATCTCTATCTGAACAATTCGGTCACTGGTTCGAAATTGCTTGGCAGCAAGAGTGTCGATGATTCTATGGCAGAATTTGCTCTGGGTGAGTCTGCAATGGTGCAGAATGGTGAATGGGCCTGGAGTCAAATAAAAGGTGTTACTGGCAACACAGTCAAAGAACAAGATGTAAAATTCCTGCCTATTTATACCGGTGTGACTGGTGAAGAGAAACAATCTATAAGTGTCGGTACCGAAAACTTCTT
>PMIV01000009.1 GCA_003158355.1 Anaerolineaceae bacterium | reverse complement strand
CGCTGAGCAGGTCAAGATCCGCATTGGCGCCTCCATCCCGCAGGACGAACAGCTTTCGATGGAAGTGCAGGGCATCGATCAGGTCACCAGCTTGCCGCGCCCGGTGGTGTTAACCACGGACGATGTTGTCGAAGCCTTGCAAGACAGCCTGCTGGACATCGTTAAATTGACCAAGAAGGTGCTGGAGAAGACCCCGCCGGAACTGATCTCGGATATCATCGACCGCGGCGCTGCTTTGTGCGGTGGCACGGCTTTGCTGCGCGGCATCGATAAATATCTTACCCGTTCGCTGGGCGTCCCTGTCTACATCGTGGATAACCCGCTGACCTGCACCGCGGAAGGCGCGGTCAAAGCGCTGGGCTTGCGCGACGCGCTCAAACGCAGCCTGGCTGCCGGATAATAAAAAAATCACTCCCCGATAAATTTTCATCGGGGAGTGTCATTTAAGTTTGAAAAATTAATTTCTGCGCGAAGAGCGNNACGCCTTCCATCTCGGTGTTGTAGAGCACACCTGAACCGGCCAGCCAGGCCTTGGCGCGGTTGCTGGCGTCGAATTCGACCGGCAAAGTCACCAGGGCGAAGAGGGCGGTGGCGGCGAACAGGCACAGCCCAATCCAGGCCACGGTGGTTCCTGTGTTCGAAGACATGAACAGGCCGATCATGAAGATGATGGGGCCCAGCCAACTGCCGATCTGCACACTGGGAACCATCAGCGCGCGGATCTTGAGGGGACCGTAGGCTTCGGCGTCTTGCAGAGCGTGGCCGGATTCATGCGCTGCCACACCGGCGGCGGCCACGCTGTTGCTGCCGTACACTCCCTGGCTCAGGCGCAAGACCTTGCTGGAGGGATCGTAGTTGTCACTGAGCACGCCGCTGACCTGTTCGATGCGCACGTTGTTCAAGCCGTTCGAATCCAGCATGCGCCGCGCCACTTCCGCACCGGTCAGTCCGGTCATGCTGCGCACTTTGGAATATTTGTTGAAGGTATTTTTTACTTTGATCCGTGCCCACAGTCCAAGCAATAATGCGGGCAGACTAAAGAGGATGTATAAGCCGTAACCAGCGAAAAACATTTTCACTCCTTTAAGAAGAACTGATCTTATTGGATTGGATTATACACAACAATTATTTGAGTTTTATTAGTAAAAAGTAATAAAAGGGACACAATTGGGAAACAGACAGAGGAGTTTTAATTCTTTCCATCCAGAATCACGTAGGAGGTGATATGGGTAGAGCTAGAAAAAAAAAGAGATTTGAAGAGTGCAATATTATATCTTCAAACTGTCATTAAAAAACGTTTCAATTTCCTAAATAATAGGAGATATTTATTCAAAGATTTCAGAACCTACAATATCCTTCATAATTAATATCAAATAATTTGTTGGGGTTCAAGACGATATGATTTATTTTTCAAAATGCGAAATATTTTTGTGTATGGCGTTTTATTAAGGGATAAAGTGTGGAAAGGAAAAAGCTGGATAAATTTCATTTATTTTCGTAAATAAGTTTATTATTGTTTCTTTCGCTTTTTCTTCAGAGTTTGTTAGATTTTTTCCTTCATATGAAAATATTTCATCATAAATTTTTTTTTGATCGCTATAAGAATAATGTAACAAAGAATTGCGAATTTTTGTCAAAATCAAGTATTCTTCAAATTCATTGTACCTAGTTCGTAGTGGTTTTTTTTCCTCATCAATTCCTGTAATTGAACTTCCATTAATTATCATACCTATATAATAGTAAAGACGGTTATAAATCGATCTGGAATAATTATTGGTGTCTCTTTTGTAGCTAGAATATTTATTATTTTCCACCTTTTTGCCCCAATCTACGAATTCATCCCGCTCCATATTAAAGTATTGCAGAAATGTAAATTGAAGGTCGTTCTCGTTACCATCACCCAAAGCACGAATTATATTTCTTAAAGAAGAATTTATATAGGCTTCAGTTGAAGCACAATAAAAAATTAGTGATGCACGTTTGTAAGTTAATTTTCTATCTTCGTCTGGAGTAATTAAAATTTGTGAATGAAAAAATTCGGCATCATTAAAAAAATCTTCCGCTACATTAATATATTTAGGTTCTGGTCTGAGACGAATTTTATTTATTCTGAATGTTTGTTTAAAAATTTGTTTCATTTAATCTCCAAAAAATTGATTTTGAATATTGAAAAGTTAATTATTCTTCAAAAAAATCCATTTGCCCCATTGCATCAGGAATACGAGAGGCTTTAATAAATTCTTTTGAAAGTTTATGCACATCACTATCTTCACTATATAAAACATCAACATCGGCTGCTTTGGCACTAGCAACAACCATCAAATCGGCAACAATAGTTTCTCTACTTCCTTCCATTATCGTTTCATGTCCCGTTAATGGATCGAAATATTTTTTATAATATCTATCTGCATAGATTAATGCAGTTCTAGCATCGAATGGCTGAATTTGAAAATTTTTCGTAAAACAGTTTAAAACCTTGCTTCGTTCGTCTTCTGGAACATTTGACATCATCTCAGCAAGAACTACAGATGGAATAACAATTTTTGTATTTTCATCATTTAATTTCTTAACAAAATGTTTTGCTTTTTCAGCAATTTCTTTTCTATTAGGAGTAAATTGATCTTTGATTCCCCAAATCATGATTTGTGTGTCAAGACAAACTTTTCTTTTACTCACGTGATTTTTCCTCCCCACGACGAATTATATTTATGTATTCATTGGGATCTTCAATATCTGAATAATATTTTCCAATGACCTTAGACAATTCCTTAAATGAGTTTGATACTGAAGATTCTTCAAATTGCATTAATTCCAGTACTTTAAAAGAATCTAAAGAAAGGTCATGACCTACCCATTTTGCAATACCTCGTAAACCAACATAATCATATAATCGTGATGCTAATTGTTTGGCGATTTCTTTAGAAACATTACATGTAATTTGAAAACCATTTTCATACTCAATTGTAACGGTCGGATCTTTTCCTCCAACCCTTATGATTGTTCCGTAGATAAAAGTCTCGCCTTTAATTCCTTTTTCAAATGTAAAGGTCGATTCTTTTGTAATGATTGCGTGGTGAACAGAATTATCTACTGACAATGCAAAATCTGTTGTGCAATTTCTTTTTTTAGTGTATGCATGGATTCTCTTTAAAGATTCTATGCTTTTGTTGGGAAGATTTTTGGTGTTTTTGCTCTTTATCGATTTTTGAACATATTTGTATGAGGGCAAAACTAGGGAAGGTATCGAAGTTGAAAAACCATAAAAAGCACTACCGGTTTTTACCTCGGTAAGGCTAATAAAAAGATTACTTAAATCAGCTGTTGGGTTATCCATTCTGGTTTTTTCTAGAACAACTGATTGAAAAGCGTCCAAGAGGTCAGCTAATTCCTTGGTGTCAATTGAAGCTGGTGTAATACCCTCACCAGTTATTTTAAATATGATTTGTTGGTCATCCAAGGGTTACCCTCCTACCTAAGAATCCAATTTAAGATTATCGTGACCTTTGAATTATAATTAATTATCATAAATAATTTAATATTGCTCGATTAAAAATTAACCAGAAGATCACAACTTATGTAGATTTATTGCTAAAATTTCAAAAGGTTCGAACCAACAAATAATATAAATAATCACGGTCTCCAAGATCAAAAAAATTATTCTTCTGTTTAAGAAGGCAACACAACAAATTTTATGGTATTGATACAATCTCTTAGCGGCCAATAGATAAAGAAAACAATTTAGATAATTGATAAACTACTTAATAAAAATGGCTACATAGTGTTGACCAATTAAAATTAAAATAATTCCAGAAATGAGCGCGACAGCAAAACCAATCCAAGGGTTATTCATTGTAAATTTCGATTTTTCTTTTGTCTGACGCCTGAGAACTAACAGGATCATAGATAGTACTGATATAAATAGCATTCCAAAAAGTAAAACTATCGTTGGTGCAGTTAATGCATAAGAAAATATCGTTACACAAACAATTCCGACTGTAATTATCAAAATTATAAAAATGCCACCTAGAACCCTCCAATGATAGTCGTTGTCAGGAATTTCTTCAATTTTATCAGGGAATTTTTTATTATTACTCAATTTATTCCTCCTAAAAAAACAATTTCTTCACACCAACTATTTTAATAGCATTGATATTTATGTTATGGGCGGAGAGGGAATACTAACTGTGAATATTGTGGAAAACTATTGCTGCCGATGACAGAGCTACCTTTGGTATTACTGGAATATCCTCCATTGGTTTTACTGGTCATTTTCGGAGGGCATCCGGTGAGTGCATTTAATTCAGCCAAGCTAGATTTAACTAAATTATTATAAATTTTGGCTCCAATATGTTCAATTATAAATTGTTAAATTTAATCAAGAAAAAAATTCATTTCTCACAATATTCATTCTACATAGCTTATTGGGAAATGCAATATCAAAATCAAATTACCCCCAGATTTTCGTCAATTGCTTTGTAAATTAGTGATTTGTTCTTTAAAACTGATTTTCCTAAAGAGCAGCCAAAAAATCCACCGGCTGCAAAACAGCTAAAAGCTGCGGCTGATAGTCTCTGATATTGCGCGTGATCAAACAATCGGCCTTGCACTGCATGGCAGCGATCATCTGCACCGCATCCTCAAAATCGCGATAATCTAGGTTGAGCGCCTGCTCGATCGCGTTTTGGTCAACCGCGGCAACCTTCATTAATTGCAAGATGTTCGTAATGGTGGCTTTTGCTTCCGCGGTTGACCTATCTTTTTTAATGAGATAAAAAAGGGTGGTGACGCTGTGAGAAGTCACAAACCCCTTCACCTTCCCGCTCTCGATCAGTGAGAGCAGCCTGGCCGATGATTCAAAGAACGGCTCCCGCTTTTGTAGTACATCCAGGAGAACATTTATGTCAACCAATACCGTGGGTTTATTCGCCATATTTTTCTACCAGATGGTTCTTGTAATCCTGCACAGATACATCCGCAGACAACATTCCGCTCAAGCGTCTGACGATGGGAGTAGTATCGAATGGGGTTTGAGCGGGAATATGGCGCAGATAGCTATCGATCAGATCGGTGAGCGTTGTTTTATTCGCGGCCGCATACCTTTTCAAATTTTCCAACAGGTCCTGATCCACCCGGACAGTTAATTTGGTCTTTACCATAATAGCCTCTGCCGTACATTATAGTGCAACTATGTACGGCAGTCAAATATTTTGATTATCTTGTAGGGTGCATTCGCTTTTGAATGCACCATTTTCTGTAATAATATCCGCCACTTTTTGCTCGGGGTCGCATGTATTTTGGTATGGAAATTGTATGCAGAATACAAAATGGTGAACTCAAATGCGAGCCCACCCTGCTAAACTGGTCTTCTCGGTTTTTGAAAATGGAATATGTTGTGAGATTTTCAGCGCGGCGAACCTGGAAATGAAAACGGGTTTTGCTCAACCCTGCATTTTATTCTTCTCGCAGGATGAAGTTAATTCGTAAAATAATATTCCCATCTTTTCGGCTGAAATTGGCATTTTCTGCAAGATCCATTGCGTCAATAACATATAAGCTCCTCCCGAGATAAAACCAATTCGATAATCCCGAAGCGGATCCCGGGCGGAACTTCCCATTTTAGGCATTTTTTCATTCAACATAATCTCTACATACTCTTTCAGGCGCTCCAAAAGAATGTTGGAAGTATCCGCTTGAATCACCAGGTTTAAAGTGTCAGCGTATCGTTCCCAATATTGAAAAAACATCACTGCGGATGCTTTTTGATCGATATTGCCTCGCTGGATTTCTATGGATAATTCTTCGTGGAATTCATTGAAAATCATATCCACATGGCTGAGAAGCAAATCTTCCTTGGATCGAAAGTGCAAATAAAACGCAGGGCGGGACACTTGAGCCCGTTCTGCAATTTCGGTGATCTGAATGTCCTCAAAAGGTTTTTCTTTCATTAACTCAATCAACGCATTCTGTAACCATTTGCGAGTGCGCCGCGCTCTTAAATCAGTGCTTGGGATTGAATCCTTACTAAACTTTCTTGAGATTGTTGACATAATGCCTCGATAGTTAAATATTTATCAGTCGGCTTGACAAGCTTTTTCTATATTGTTATTATACATATGTAAAAATATTTACACAAGTAAATAAACCGAGTTAAATATCTACTAAAGGAAAAATTACGATGAAAAAAAGGATGAACAATACTCAACTATGGATTTTCGCGGCAGTCTTTGCAATTGCTCTCTTGATGCGAGGTAACTTTCCGAACTTCTTTCCACCCTTTATATTAGTAATCTTCATAACCCTCATAACGTTCTTTTTCTTACTTGTGCACGGCTCGGTAACCTATCGGTTTCAAATAGATATCGGCTGTAAGCTGGGGTACTCAGCGGCATGCTTGCTTTCGGACCCATATTCAACATAATCACGCAAACTACCAATGCGACCATTGCCGATAAAGCGGACATACTCTGGCACTCGCACGATAACTATCGCCGTTGGATTGGTCGCTATCTTCACAATGATGGCATCGAGCGTCATCATTTTGGTTACAGTGATTCACAAAGGAGTTTTAAAATGAACGAACTACTTGGAAAGACAGTACTGATTACCGGTGCGACTAACGGCATCGGCAGAGCGGCTGCCCTGCAACTGGCGAAGCAAGGCGCAACCATGGTGATCGTGGGCCGCAACCCGGCCAAAACCGCACAGACCGTGGATGAAATCAAGGCGCAGAGCGGTAACCCGCTAGTGAATGGGCTGATCGCGGATTTATCCTCGATGGCCGATGTCCGGCGCCTTGCAGCCGAGTTTAGCCAAAAATACACACGGCTTGACGTGTTGATCAACAACGCCGGTGGCGTATTTGCCAGCCGCAAATTGACGGTGGACGGCTACGAACACACCTTCGCCTTCAACCATTTAGCCTACTTTCTGCTAACTAATTTGCTGCTCAACCAGTTGAAGGCCAGCGCCCCCGCGCGGATTGTCAACGTTTCGTCCGGCGTACATGTAGGGGCAGTCATCGATTTTGACGATTTGCAGAGCCAGAAGAATTACGGTGGCAATCAAGCCTACGGGCAATCGAAGCTGGCAAACGTGTTGTTCACTTATGCATTGGCGCGGCGGTTGGCGGGCAGCGGCGTGACGGTCAACGCCTCACGCCCTGGAGTGGTGGCGACCGGCTTTGGCGAGAATAACGGCGGGCTGTTGCGTTTGGTGGCGCGGTTTTTACACCTGTTTGCGCTCACGCCTGAGAAGGGCGCAGACACCGTCGTCTATTTGGCTTCGTCCCCTGAGGTGGAGGGGATTACCGGCAAATATTGGTATAAACGCGAACCGATTCCATCCTCGCCTGTCTCATACGATGAAGCTGCCCAACAGCGCCTGTGGGAGGTCAGTGCCCAACTGACCGGGTTGGTATCCGCGTAAATAGATATTTGCGCAGCCAGCATATAGGGTGTAGTGCCCCGGTCTCATCGGGGGCACTATACTATTTCCAAAGTCTGCACGTAAAAAAAGCAATTACTTGAATTATGTGTGTAACCCATTGGTTGAGAATAACGGATAATATTCTCCAAACAGCTTGTAAGTGCGTTCGCTTTTGAACGCACCAATTTAAACATAATTCACCCAATGAGTGTCTCAATAATTCGTAAAGGTCGCATACAAGCACCGCACCATTTCCAAAGCCTTTACTTTTTCCATATTGAGAAATGCTGAATGGTATAATTAAAGAGTGATAATTATGCCTGATAACGCCAAAAAATACTTCTGGGGCGATGATCTTTCTGATCTCTCCTGGGAGAAACACAAGAAATATATTATTCAGACCCTTCTCGAGAAAGGTGATCTGGCTTCCTGGCGTTGGCTTTTCACTCAAGTATCCAAAAGTGAAGTGCAAAAATTACTTCCTGAATTGAATTTGCAGCCCAAATCAAGTAATTTCTGGAAAATTTACTTATCATGAATTCGACCTTTTTTCCTCAAACCTTACCTGCTCATACTGCTCATTTATTACATCTGTTTGAAGAAAAAAAGCCTGAATTTTTGACCCAATTCTATCTTTCCGGCGGTACAGCTTTATCCCTACAGCTTGGTCATCGGGAATCAGAAGATTTAGATTTTTTTAGTGAACAAACCTTTCAGCCGCAAGAGGTTGAACAGCAGGTGAATCTCCTGGGTACCCTATCGCAAACTGAATTAGCCAACGGGACAGTAAACACCTTTCTGAATGGTGTAAAACTCCAGTTCTTAGCCTATCCGTACCCCATGATAGAACCCCTCATTGATTTGCAGGGAATTCAAATAAGTTCAGTGATCGATATTGCCTGTACAAAATTGCAGACTGTTGGCATGAGAGGTTACAAAAAAGATTTTATTGATATTTATTTTCTCCTTAAAATATACTCCTTGGAAACACTTTTAACTTACACGCAAAAAAAATATGCCAAAAGTAATTACAGCGAAGCGCATATCCTCAAATCCCTGGTTTATTTTACCGATGCAGACGATCAGCCTATGCCAAGAATGCACATAGAGGTTTCCTGGAACCAGGTGAAAGAAGAGCTGGTTTCTGCGGTGAAATCAATTGATCTCCTCTAGCATTTAACAAGAAAATTTGATAAACATCAAATTGAATCAAATATGTAACCCATAAAATTGTTTTTTTAATAATTTCTTCACTTTGAAACAGCATAGTATACTTAACTTATGATGCAACTTGAATCAGCTTTAAGGTTATTACGAGCTCACCAGGCTGACTTGCGCCAGCGCGGAGTCGAGTCACTGGCTGTTTTTGGCTCGGTTGCACGCGGCGAAAATACTTCAGCCAGCGATCTTGACGTTCTGGTGGAATTTGACCACTTGGTTGGCCTGTTTGAGTTTATCCGCCTGAAATATTACCTTGAAAGCCTCGTGAACTGTCGTGTGGACCTGGTCACAACCGACGCCATCCGCCCGGAAATGCGTGAAAATATTTATAAAGAAGTGGTCTATGTCTCCTGAACGAAATTCAGGCAAATAATTGGGCAAGACCTGCCTGTTCTAAAAGTGGGGCTAACAAATTCGCTGCTATCCGAACGATAGATCCTGAATTTGCGAAAAGAATAAATTCTGGACATTAAAACAAGAGTCTTTTATCTATTGACAAAATAGAACAAAAGTACTATATTACAAAAATAATTACTCACGGAGATAAAAAAGGATCTTTTAGTCTGTCATCGAGGAACAAAGTGACGAAGCGATCCCCAACACACTCCAATGGATTCACCGAAGAGCGTTTTTACGGAACGAGCCGATTTGTATCCATAAATCAGGATTGTTACAACATTATTGAGTCCTGCCCTGAGAATTTTAGGAGCCAATACTAGTTTTTATTTTTTTCTCCGCACCTGGTGTTTGACTGCCTCAGTATTATCGGAGCCGCGTGAACATGTTTTTCCTGGTAGATATCATTCTGTCAATTAGCGGTTTAAAATTCGTGAAATTGGTGGACATACCTTAGTGGATAAAGGTTTTCCAAACATGCCCTATTCGTTTCGATTCGTTTTCGATATTAATCAAAAACGAGTCAGGGTATGGCTCAATAACGCAAAAACCTCCCGCAAAGCAGGAGGTTGATCGTTGAATTATGAGTAAATAATCGTCTGAAAAACGGAGTGTCCTCGGTGGGATTCGAACCCACACCAACGGCTTCGGAGGCCGGTACGCTATCCATTGCGCCACGAGGACATGTCCATCAGGCAAAGCGTTGTTATTTTACCACGAGTGCGCGGCTGCGCGTCCAATGGGGCGAATCCAATTGGAGCAAGCTCAACGCGATCACTGAAATGCCTTAAGAGTCGGCCTTCTCCACGCCGATGGTGAAGTTGGAGGCCAGCGCGGCAATGGCGCCAACCGCGGCCCAGACGGGGATGAGCATCACGCCCACCACGCCGACCGTCAGCGGGATCTCGATATAGGTATTGCCTTTGTCGTCTTTGATGATGATGCGGCGCACGGTGCCTTCATGGATGATCTCTTTAATCTTGGCGATCAGCGATTCACCATCCACACGGAATTCTTCGTAATGTGTATTTTCTGAGGTCATGGGGTTCTCCTGATGACTGAAAGAGGAAACTTATTCAAACCAGCTTTCGATGAAGGGAGCGCGCTTGACGGGTTCAAATTCTTTAAAACGGTAATCTGTCATTCCGGCTAAATTGTAAGGGTCGTTCTCGAAAAAGGCCTGGAGTTCGGCCAGAGAAGGCGCGCGGCACACCACGATT
>PMIV01000133.1 GCA_003158355.1 Anaerolineaceae bacterium | reverse complement strand
TTTTTTGCCTAAATTCCTTTTGTAATAACTTAGTCATAAATTCAGCTGGTTCAAATAGTTCATGAAGATTTTTTTCTAATATTTCTTCAAATTCATTCATATTAACTCCCTAAAACCCTATCAATACCCAAGAATTCAAAGTTTTTCTTTTAGTTAAAATCCATCCCCAATAACCTAAGTTGAGTTATTGAGGGTTCCAGTTCCCTTTATCATCATAATTGAATGATTTTCGATATCCACTCGCATTCCAAATACTATTAAATATTGGTTTAAGATATTCGTGGATATTTTCAGTAATATCAGTTTCTAATATAATTTCAGGGATTATTATCATATCCCTGTCAACTTCTAAATTATTTTCATCTCCAGAAAGAAATAAATGGGATTCCATCTTTTGGCTAAATAAAAATTTATATCCCTTAACTCCAATTAACGAGAGAAAGATAATAAAAGGTGGTTCAATATTATAAGAATTTGTAAGATTTAATAAAGATATACAAGAATTAAGTACATTTGATTCTAAAATTGTTATTGGGAGGGACAACGGTTTCTCTTTTCTGCCAAGTAGAAAACCGTCTACTAACTCAATCACACCATTTCGAAATACTTGTGTGTAAGAATAGTTTGTTCCATCGGTTGCTTTATAAAATACAACCAACCCATCTAAGTTTATTCTGCAATTATTAGAACGAGTTGATAAAGTCTCGATTTTCGTCGCATCTTTTACTAGTTTTTCAATCGGAATATCGCTATTTTGTAAAAAGGACTGAATTGGAATAATATGAAGTACGATTTTTGCACCTGAATTAATTTGAATTGGTGTTTCTCCTGCTATGATTTTCGAGAGTCTATCAGTACGAAAATTTCGAATATTGTTTGCAACTCCTTCAAATCCAAGCATAGCTTGTTTTATTTCATTTACATCAAATTGATATTTTCCAGATGAATTTCTAGAAAAAAATTTTGAATTATTTTGAAACGTAACCATATGAGGACCAATCCAACTTTGTGGAATAAAAATCACAAAAATGTAAGCATTGTCTTTCAATAAAATTGTATGAATTGAGATCCCTGGAATTCTGGGTTGTATTCCATTTTGAATTATTGATTCAATCCTAAGTTTTTCGGAATCTTGATCTATAATTTGCATACCTTGGATTGCAATTGCAATTCCATTTTCTTCTTTTACTCCATAAATGATAAATCCCCCAGAAGCATTGGCAAAAGAAGAAATATCAGCTAAAAATTCTTTTTTTTCATTATCAGAATTTCCTGGCAAAACTAATTTAAATTCTCTGGTTTTGATTTCTGAATAGCCATATTCAATTAATGCGAGGATATCCTCTTCATCAATATCGTTAATTAATTTTCCGTTGAATAGCATAATTCCTCGCTTTATGATAGGAACCCTTTTAATTAGTGTAATTATTTTAAGTATATAACTTTAAATTATGGAGGTTTAAATATAACTCGGTTAATTTTTAATAAATTTTTTTGTCTAATTTCTTTTTTCCAGTGTAATTATTGGAGTTTTAATATCTTGGTAATTAGATTGAACTCGGATTTAATAAATAGGAATATATATTCAACAATTCTATTTGAGTACATCTGTTATATTAAAAGATTTTCTCCGCATCTAGTGTTCGTCTACCCGGTTCTTTTCCAGGGCCGCGTGAGCCGCATTTTTGATTCAACTTTCCTTGACAGCCCTTTCCCTTGCCGCAACAAACGCAGCAGCCGAGCGCTCCACATCCGCGGCCGTGGTTGCCCACGAACACACGCTGATGCGAATGGCCGGCTGCCCCTGCCAGGTGGTGCCGCCGCACCAATACCTGAAAGCCCTGCATAAGCAGCAATTCGGTAAAATACCCTTTAAATTTTAAAACTTTAACAGATAAGCTTCTTCTTGACAAAATAGAAATTAAGTTCTATAATTCTGTTGTATCTACTCACCACGAGTGGAAACTGGCAGGGAACAGAGATTCGTTTTGATATTTACAGCCAGTAGATTGGCTGAGTAGGGGCGAGTGGTCTACACCTGCTTCATCGGTGATACTCGCCCAGATTTCGCGCGCAAATTTCGGAGATCATAAATAAGGAACTTGGCTAAAATTCCTTGAGCGATCTAACAATGAATTAGGAAAGCTAAAATCTGTGAACAGACACCTTGACATGTATCTACTCACAGGATACATAATTTGTAATTCTAGAACGAGAATACGTTTATTTCTGGAATAATTCGTTAATTACTACCANNAACCCTGCGTTGGTTGCAGGGTGACTCGTGCCAGTTCCATCGGTAAGCCTGCCCTGGCATTTTCAGGGCAATCTCACCCTCGGAATCTTTAATAAGTCATCTTTCCAAGAGTTTTAGGGTTCCCTGTGAGTAATTACATTCTGTTGTATTTACCCACAAAGATGAAAAAGAACCTTTTAATCTGTCATCGCGGAACAAAGTGACGAAGCGATCCCCAACACCCTCCCATTGATGCGTCGAGCAGAGTTCTTACTGTATGAACCAATTTGCATCAGTAACAACAGGGAGGGTTACAGCTTTATTGAGGCCTGCCTGGGAAAATTTTTGGGTCAGTACCAATGTTTAATCTTTTTCTATGCCTCTTCGTGAGTAGAGGCATTAATAAGTTCTTTAACAACATATTTCCTTTTTTCCTGTTGTCGCAGATGTTGTTTTGTTTCTATTTGTTCCTTTAGTTATCGAAACCATGAAGGTTGGAATTGTTTTTATTTGTTTTTTTAAATTCAATTCAAATCCCTTACACAGCCTTCTCTCTCGCCGCGACGAACACAGCCGCCGGGCGGCCCACACCCGCCGCAATTCGTCGAAATAACCGTTAAATTTTGAAATTTTAATAAATCAATATCAGGCAAATCTGGTATAGTTCAACGATTATGAACGCGCTCCTTGCTCTCCTTCCCATTATTATTGTCCTCATTCTCATGCTCGTTTTTCGCTGGAGCAGCCCCCTGGCCGGCCTGGTCGGCTGGTGCTGCGGCTTGCTAGTAGCATGGTTGGCCTTTGGCCTCAACTGGCCCGTTTTTTGGGTTTCGCAGGCCAAAGGGCTGATGCTTACCTTTAATGTCATTCTGGTTCTCTGGCCCGCCATCTTCCTCTACAATATCGTCGATCAGATCGGCGGCGTTACTGCCATTGCCCTGGCCNNGCCATCATCGAATGTCTGACCGGCTTTGGCCTGCCCATTGCTATGGTGGCGCCGCTGCTGATAGCGCTTGGCGTTTCACCAGTGTTGGCAGTTTCCGCAGTTGCGATAGGCCATCCCTGGGCCAGCAGCACCGGCGGCATGGCGCTTGCGCTGCGCCTGCTGGCTGAGATCACCCACTATACCCCCGAGGCACTTTTCCCGGCATCGGCCCTCTTGCTCGGGCTTTCCATCCTCCTCACCGGGTTGGCAGTCGCCTTTTTGTTAGGTCAAAAGCAGCAGTGGTGGCGCGTACTCATCACAAGCTGCGTAGTAGCGGCAGCCCACTATCTTCTGGGTGTTTCCGGCATGCTTTCGCTGGCGGCTTTGATCTCCGCTGTGATCGGATTCACCGTGGGTGCCTGGTTAAGCCGCAAGCCGCGTGAAGCCAGCCGTACAAAAGCTCCGCTTAATCCCGCCCTGGTGGCCGGCTTGATCGCCTACGGCATCCTGGTCGTGATCATGCTGGTGGTGTCTGTGTTCCCGCCCCTGAACCGTGTGCTCTCCCCCATCGTCTGGACGCTGCAATTCCCGTCTGTTGCCACAGCCAATGGAGTGGTGACCCCGGCGGAAAGCGGCTATCTCTTCCATATATTCACCCATCCGGGTGTACTGATCCTCATCACTATTGCCTTAAGTTTGCTGGCATTTCGCATTTATCCGGCCATCCCCGCCCTGGACCTGAAGAAGTCCCTCAAGGTCACCATGAAGTCGGGGGTACCGGCTGCGCTGGGAACATTGTTCATGATCGGCCTTTCAACCACAATGGAACATGCCGGCATGACCCAGGCCTTGGCCAAAAGCCTGAGCGCCCTGGTCGGCGGGGTTTACCCGCTTTTCGCACCCGTCATCGGCGTCATCGGCTCCTTCGCCACCGGCAGCAATGTCAATTCCAACGTGTTGTTTGGAGCGCTGCAAAAAGAAGTGGCCATTCTGGTGGGCGCCAGCCCGGTTGTGATCCTGGCCGCGCAGACCACCGGCGGCTCGATGGGCAGCATGATCGCTCCGGCCAAACTGGCCGTAGGTACCAGCACCAGCAGTGTCAAAGGCCACGAAGGCGACGTCTTGCGCATCACCCTGCCGATCTGCCTGGCGATTGCCATGATCATCGGCCTGGTCACCCTGCTGATCTCATGACCTTCTCAAAAAGATATACTACTCTCAGAATATTGGCTGCATACGAATTTGTCATTGAATAACAAAGGGGAAGCCACAAACTTTAATGGCCTCCTCTTTGTTGATCTTTTGGTTCAAAAAATTTTATTGGACTATTTCACTTCTTCCAAAACCGCCCGTACGAGTACCCGGTACTTATAGGAATTGCTTGCTTCATCATATCCGCGGCAGGTGACCAGGGTGATATAAGGCGAGTCTTCGTGTTTGAGCACTGAATAGACTGCGCCTGAGTCCACCTCTGCAACTTGCCGGACTTCGTAAATGTACTGCGATCCCCAGGCGTGGACGATCACTTTATCTCCCCACGAAAGTCCAAACAATCCCACAAACGGACCGGGGTTGCCGTTCACATCCACCACGTGACCGGTCAAAACCGAATTGCCAGACATCGTCGGGTAGGCAGTTCCATTCAGCCAACCGACCTGATTCCCCAGCCAGGAGACATCCCATTCGCCATTTTCCTGTCGCGGCACACCAACAATCGGAAGGTTAACATTCAGATGAGGAATCTCCAACCATAGATCTCCCAGGTTAGAATACGCCTTATCCGCAGATTGAACAGAGAGGATCGTCTTACGTAGCGGCGCAAATCCGCTCTTGGGTAATACAGACGTTGCATCTACCGCCGATGCACTGGTCCCTCCCGTTACAGGAATCCTCTGAGTAACCGTCAACACTTCGCTGCCACAGGTACTGGTTGCGCCATTATTGTTGTTGTCGCCGGTGTACACTGCCTGCCAATAATAAGTTCCAGCCGCATTGAATGTGACCGGGTTTGAAGTCTGTATAACACCGCTGGTCACTGTCTTGATTCCTGCAGTCTGGGCATTCACAGTACAGGTATCATTCGTATAGATTGTATAAGTGACCGTACCGATCGCTCCACTGGCAGCCCCAACTAAAGTACCATTGTCATAAACTGTGCTGCCTGTCGTAACAGCACTGGAAGAAAGTGCTGTCGTGATGGTCGGAGAGGCTTTGTTAACCGTCAATACTTCTTCGTTACAGATGCTGGTGGAGGGGTTGAAGCCAGTAACTCCGCTGTATACTGCCTGCCAATAATACGTTCCGGCTGTATTGAATGTGATCGAATTTGAATCCGGCACACCTCCAGCGCTGACTGCCACACTGCCTGCGTTTTGACCATTCAATGTACAGACGTTGTCGGTATATGCAAAATAGGTCACCGTTCCAATGCTTGCTCCACTTAAGGAAGCACTATCATGCACTGCACCCCCAACCGTGATACTGGTAGCAGAAAGCGTTGTTCCAATGCTTGTAGTAGCGTTGGCGGTGCTCGTGCTGGTTAATGTTGCACTGGTAGAACTGGTGTTGCTGCCTTCTGAGGTAACCAGAGCTCCGCTTGGTATTGTGTTCACATAAACGCCAACGTCAGGTGCGGTCACATCCACCTTTATTGTACAGTTGCCACCGCCCGGAATTGAGCTTCCTGCTGCTGGCAAAGTCAAGCTGCCTGTGGTTGACGTCGGTGAGCCACCGCAAGTAGTGGAAAGGTTGGGAGTACCGGCAATTTCAACACCGCTGGGCAGGTTATCAGTGAAAGAAGAATTGAGTGTGGCAGAAGTGGCATTGATATTGCTTAGAGTGATCGTCAGGGTCGAGGTGCCACCTGCTGGGATGCTAGCCAGGCTAAAGCTCTTGCTTATTGTCGGATCACAGAATGGTCGGGAAATGGTGGTGTTGTTTAATGTAACTGCCCCTGTTTCTGCTAAAAATCTGCCATTGACCGTTGAACCGCCGTCATCGGTGATCGAAGCATATGCAAGTATATTTCCTACGAATGAACTGGTTGTACCGAGGGTGGCTGAAGAGCCGACCTGCCAGTAGACATTGCAGGCCTGAGCACCGTTGGTAAGGACAACCTTGCTGCTCGAAGCCGTAATGAGTGAGGAGCCTGCCTGAAAAACGAAGACGGCATTTGGATCACCCTTGCCATCGAGTGTCAGAGTTCCTGTAAGCCCTATTGAGGAGGCGGAGTTATACACACCTGGAATTAAGGGTGACATGGTACCAAGGTCAGCACTGATCGGAGTTGTTGACCCCTGCCCGGCAGCATTGATATAAGCAGCCGCCAAAGCTGTCTTGGCATTTTGCGTATCCGTGTCAGCGGTAGTATGGTTCGTCCCACTGATGAACGTCACAGATGCAAAACCAGGTTCTGTTGATGTTGGAGAGGATCCAGCATCCCCGGTGATCGTCGTTGCTCCAACATTGGTGATGCCTGAGTAAGCCAGAACTGCGAATTTTTCGGCGTTACCCAAATTGATGTGTGCAGCGGCTGCAAAAACACCACTTGTTATTAATGCTAACGCAAGGAAAATAGCCAAGAACGGTACAACTCTCGGAATTGACCAAACCTTTAGTCTTTTCATATTTTATCTCCACCTGGCTTTGTCTTTGAGAAACCTCTTACCGCATGTTTTTAGCAATCATACGGGGTCTTAAACACATTACCCATCGATGACTGCATCTGTCCTAAAAAAAAACTGAATTATTGCTATAAATCCGGGGATTGGAGGTTCCTCCCTAATCTATATTTGTACCGAGATTACACATCGAAATAATGTTGCCATTATAGGAATTGGCGGTGTGATCTGCATCAGCAGAACAGGATCAGCTCCGATCATTGCAGCACTGTCCAAAATGTCAATTTCCAGACATACATCGATCTCTCGGAGGAATCCTTTTCCCTTGAGATTTATCTCCATGACCGTTACAATCACTTTAGTAATTTCAAAATTGTAGAAAGAATTGAAAGATGAATTTACCTGAACAAAATGTCCTCCCTCATATTATCATCGTCGGCGCCGGTTTTGGCGGCTTACGCGCGGCACGCGCGCTGGCTCACGCCCCGGTGCGGGTGACGCTTGTCGACAAAAACAACTATCACCTCTTCCAGCCGCTGCTCTACCAGGTNNATCCTGGCTGAAGTCTTTAAAGTGGACCTACCCGGCAAGAAGCTGAAAACCAGCGCCGGAGAAATTGTTTTTGACGCGCTCATTCTGGCTGTGGGCGGCGTGACCCAATTTTTCGGTATCGAATCGTTGGAACGTAACGCTTTTGGCCTGAAAAATATTGGCGACGCCACTTCGGTACGTAACCACCTGCTAACCATGTTCGAGCTAGCCAACCAGGAACCAGACGAAACCGTTCGCCAGGCGCTACTGACCTTTGTGGTCGTGGGCGGCGGCCCTACCGGCGTGGAAACCGCCGGGGCACTCTCGGAATTGACCCACCTGGTGCTTTCCAAAGACTACCCGCGCATGAACATCGATGCCGTCAAAGTGATCCTTCTCGAGGCCTTTGATAAGCTGCTGCCGGCCTTCCCGCCTGAGTTGAGCGAGAATACCCTGCAAGTGCTGCACCGCAAACATGTGGAGGTGCGTTTTGGCGCGGCAGTCACCGATTTCAACGGCGAGCGTGTCACCCTCAAAGATGGCACCATCCTGCCCACCCGCACAGTGATCTGGGCAGCCGGAGTCAAAGCCGCCCCGGTGATGTCCACGCTTGGAGTAGCCCAGGGCAGTCTGGGACGTACTGGCGTGGAACCCACCCTGCAGCTCAAAGATTATCCCTTTGCTTTTGTCATTGGCGACGCCGCCTTGATGTCTGATAAAGACGGCAGACCGCTGCCGATGGTTGCACCCGTGGCCATGCAGCAGGCAGAAGTCGCTGCCAAAAATGCTCTGGCCTTCCTGAACGGAAGTTCACTGAGCACTTTTGCTTACAAAGACCCCGGCTCGATGGCCACTATTGGGCGCCGTCAGGCGGTGGCGAGGCTGGGCAACCTCAAATTTCGCGGAGCCACTGCCTGGCTCATCTGGCTCTTCGTTCACTTGATGCAGCTCGTCGGCTTCCGCAATCGCCTGCTGGTATTGGTCAACTGGGCCTGGGATTATCTCTTTTACGACCGCGCTGTACGCATGATCGGACCCTGCCTGTAAAGAAAGGCAATGAAATTCACACTCTGGTAAAATCGACCCTCTTGATCCATTCAAGAGGGTTTTGCAAAGTATCTGTATAATCAAAGAGTATTGATCTAATCTGATCTATGAGGAGCCTGTATGCTGCCAATTGGCGATGATAATTCCACACGACGGACAATTCCTGTGGTCACCTATTTGTTGATCGTGGCCAATTTCCTCGTTTTCTTTATTGAACTAGCCAATGGGGATACCTTTATCAATACCTGGTCTTTCGTTCCAGCGGTATACCAGGCAAACCATCTTTTTGGCTGGATCACGATCTTCACCTCTATGTTCATGCATGCCGGTTGGCTGCATATTCTAGGCAATATGCTCTATCTCTGGATCTTTGGCGATAATGTGGAAGATCAATTGGGTCACGGTAAATTTCTTCTTTTTTACCTGCTTTGCGGAATTGCGGCCAACTTTGCCCAGATGGCCATCGATCCAACTTCTCAGATCGGCAGCCTGGGAGCTTCCGGCGCCATTGCCGGTGTTCTGGCCGGCTACCTCATACTCTTCCCGCGCCAGCGTGTGCGCGTGCTGCTGCTCAATTTTATCGTCCCCATGCCCGCCATTGTGGTCATCGGCATTTGGTTCATATTGCAAATATTCAGCGAATTTAACGGCGCTGCTGATGGCGTCGCCTATATGGCACACATCGGCGGGTTTATCGCCGGTCTGATCCTGGTCATGATCCTGCGCAATCGTAATCAAAACATCTACCCTCAACAATGATTCAATAGAAACACTTTTAAAAGATAACTGCATTCGCCCCCTTTTAACGAAGGGGGCATTTTTTTGCATAACCTTAGACAAACAAATCAGAGGGATTGAATCCGAATTAGGCTGCGGGTAAACTGGAAGAAATAAAAGAGTATTTTTAGGAGAAACTCATGAGCCTTTCAACACAAACAACAGTCCAGTCTGAAGATCGTCTGGATATGAAAAAAATATTGCCGGTGTTTATCATTATTCTCATCGACCTGCTGGGATTGACCATCATTATTCCGCTGATGTCACTGTACGCCGTTTCTTTTGGCGCCAGCGCCAGCGTGATCGGCCTGTTGGGCGCAGCCTACCCGGCGGCTCAATTTGTCGGCGCGCCGTTTCTGGGCCGTCTCTCCGACCGCTTTGGCCGCAAACCCATTCTAATCATCAGCCAGATCGGCACGTTGATCGGCTTTTTGGTACTGGCCTTTTCAAACTCGCTGTGGATGCTGTTCTTGGCCCGCATCATTGACGGCCTTTCGGGAGCCAATATTTCCACTGCCCAGGCAGTGATCAGCGACAGTACCAATGAGAAGACGCGCACCCAGGGATTGGGCCTGGTGGGGGCTGCTTTCGGGTTGGGCTTTGTGGTCGGCCCAGTGATCGCGGCGCTCTCTCTGGCCGTGAGTCACAATAACTATCATGTGCCCGCCTTTGTGGCAGCCGGCTTTTCACTGCTTTCAATTTTGCTCACCATTTTCTTGCTCACCGAGACGCTCTCGCCAAACAGCAAAAAGGACCCCGCTCAAAAACGCAGTTTTTCTCTGAAATCATTTTGGGAGGCCATGAATAAACCTCTGGTGGGGATATTGCTGGCGCTGATGTTCCTGCAGCAAGTTGTATTTGGCGGATT
>PMIV01000276.1 GCA_003158355.1 Anaerolineaceae bacterium | reverse complement strand
CGGGGCTCCGGGGATTGGCCGGCGCAGCCTGGCATTGGAATTTGCCTGCGCGTTAAATTGCGCAGCTCCCCCTGCTCCCGGAGAATTCTGCGGGGTCTGCCGTCCTTGCAGCCAGATATTGAAGATGCAGCAAGCCGATCTGACGATCATCCGGCCAGAAGTCGATGGCGGTATGATCAAAGTGGAGCAGATCCGCAATTTGCAGCACAGCCTCTCACTCTCCCCTTATGAAGCCAAATATCGCGTGGCCTTACTGCTGAATTTTCAGCAGGCGAATGCCAATGCTCAAAATGCTCTTTTAAAAACTCTTGAAGAAGCTCCTCGACAGGTGATCTTGTTTCTCACGGCCGATTCTGCCGAAAGCCTGCTGCCCACAATTGCTTCCCGCTGCGAAATTCTGCGTTTGCATCCGGTTGCGGTAAAAACAGTGTACGCGGCACTGGAATCTCGATGGCAAATCCCACCACAAACCGCCAATCTGTGTGCGCATTTAGCCAACGGCCGATTGGGAATGGCTTTACGGCTGGCTCAAGAGCCAGAACAAATAGAACGCCGCAGTCAACTTTTGGATGATCTAACGCATGTGCTGCCGCTCTCCAAGCGCGAACGCTTTGCTTACGTGGATACATTGCTGCGCAACCGCGATGAAATCCGTTTTGCCTTACAGACCTGGTATACCTACGCCCGCGATCTGTTGATGATAACCAATCACAGTACCGGGGAGATCACCAACTACAACCGTGGCGAACAGCTGGATCATTTAGCCCAAAATATGTCCCCCGCAAACGCGCTGCAAATGGTGAACACCATTGATTCAGCCCTGGAATCTCTGGAAGCCAATGGGCACACACGACTTTTGATGGATGTTTTTTGTCTCGATCTACCCCAAATTAAAACAAATTGAGCTAATCTTTTAAAGAATTGCGCAGCTTTCGTTCCAGTCGAATAAACTCGTCTGAATAACGTATTTCTTCCAGACGCGGTCTGGGCAGTGTTACCGTCATATCTGTGGTTATTTTTCCGGGACGGGAACTTAATACCAGTACCCGGTCGGATAATAACAACGACTCGGAAATGGAGTGAGTAACGAGTATGACGGCTTTCTGGCTGGCCTGCCAGATACGTAGCAATTCAACCCCCATCCTTTCGCGGGTCAAGGCGTCCAGTGAGCCAAAAGGTTCATCCAGAAGCAACAGATCTGGATCTTGGATCAGCGCACGGGCAATGGCCACGCGCTGGGCCATGCCGCCCGAGAGTTCATCCGGCCAGGCGTGGATGAACTCCTCCAAACCCACCAGGTGAACCAGCTCAAGGGCTTTCTTTTCGGCCAGGTCATGATCTATTCCTTCAATTTCCAGCGGCAGCAGAATATTTTGCAACACGTTGCGCCAGGGCATCAGGTTCGCTTGTTGAAACACCAGACCTATTTTTGGCTCAGCCCGATTGCTGCAGAATGAAATGCTTCCTTGTGTGGCAGGGATCAACCCTGCGATCACGCGGATCAAGGTGCTCTTACCGCTGCCAGACGGGCCTAAAATGGAAAGGAATTCCTGTCTGCTCAGCGAAAAGCTGACGTCCTGCAGCGCGTCCAGATCTTCGCGGCTGTCCGTGAAGGTCATGCTGATATGGTCAACAGTAAGCAGTGCTTCTGAAGGAGTTATCATTTTGGAGTAAAGGCGTTACTATAGGCGGCAGAAAGATCCAGAGGGCTTGAGATCAAACCCATCTTGAGTAAAATGGACTGCATGTTCTGCCAGGCTTTTGGATTCGTATATCCCGGTCGATCAGTTTTCCATTGGTCGATCGAGTTCTGCAGTACTTGCATTTGCAGATGCTGATCGGAAGATTCCAAATTGGGGACATATTTTTTGCTGATGAGAAAGGCTTCATCGGGGTTATTAATTGCGAATTGAATCCCTTTGGATGTTGCGTTCACCATTTTTTGAACCAGTTCCGGGTTCTCTTTTATCGTCTTCTCATTTGTGATCAACCCGTTGGCAACCAGGTCAACCGCATCCGAGGTTTTAAACAGGGTGTAATCTACTCCTTGTTTGGCAAGCTGAAGAGGTTCATTGGCGATATAGATCACCACAGCATCTTCTTTATTCGCGACCAGGGCAGCCACCTGATTAAAACCAATGGAATCTAAAGTGACATCTGCCTGTTTAAGACCGGCTGAATCCAATAGAGCAATCGCACCAATGTAACTGGCTCCATAAAGACCAGGAATGCCAATTTTTTTACCACGCAAGTCTGCTACGGTTTTTATGTTTGAGGATGTCTTTGTGACGATTCCGACCGGATACCCCTGATACCAAGACATGACGTAAACAATTGGCAGCTTCTGGGAGCGGGCTAAAAGTACCTGTTCGCCGCTGACGATTGCAAAGTTCAAAGCCCCGGTACCAACCAGAACGGTATTGTCATTTTCCATACTGTAGTCAAGTGAAACATCCAGACCGGCATCTTTGAAATACCCTTTATCAATGGCCACATATAAGGGAGCAAATTGAATATCTGGCACATACCCTACCGGTAATTTGATCTTTATCGGGGTTCCAGTAACCGCTTGCGGACTGGGACTGTTGGTTGTGGTTGGAGTAATACTGTTTGAACAAGCGACTAGTAAAAAGAAAGCAGTTACACAAATAATAATTGAGTTTCGTAATTTCATAATTCTCCAAAATTTTAACGATGTCTTTTCCAGGGCATGGATAAACGCTCAGCCATCAGCGCGATGCTATAAAGGCAGAGCGCTAAAAAGATCAATGAGAAGATAGCCACAAAGACAAGGGGCATATCGTATTGTCCCCGGCCAACATTAATGAGGAAACCCAATCCCTGGTCAGAGCCGACGAATTCTCCCACAACAGCGCCGATCACAGAAAGTGTTGCTCCAATACGCAACCCGCCAAACAGGATCGGCAGGGCAGAGGGGATCTCAAGATACTTTAACATTTGCCAGCGGTTGGGGTGCAGCGAGAGCATCAGGTCTTTCAGGTTGGCAGGGACAGCGCGAAACCCGATGATGGTATTGACCAGGACCGGGAAGAAAACGATCAGGGCACAAATCAGCACTTTAGAAGACATGCCTGAACCAAACCAAATAATGAGAAGGGGGGCAATGGCGACGGTGGGCACAGCCTGGCTGGCAACCAAAAAGGGAGAAAGTATTTTTTCAAGCGAGGCTGACCGGGCCAAAAAATAACCGGTTATGGTGGCCAGACAGGAGCCAGCGAAAAGTCCGAGCAATACTTCAGAAAGGGTTACCAGTGTGTGATGAATAAGGGTGCCGTTAGCAAGAGATAATAGGAATTTTTGCCAGACAGCACTCGGAGAGGGCAGAACAAATGCAGGCAGATTTCCCCAGTTAACAACTGCCGACCAAATTCCCAGGGCTAATAGGAGGGAAATCAAAACCAGCCAACCGTTGTGCTTAACCAATTTTTCCGAAAAGGAAACTTCGGGGTTGGAGTGTTGTCTATGAGTAAGAGAAAGTTCGGTATATTTAGTCAAAAAAAGCCTCGCAGCTTTTGGCTTCGGGGCTTTAGAATTCAAGCAATGAATAATTCACTTGAAAAAAAGGCTCTTCTTTCATCCGGACTTTACCGTCGACCCCGGAATTACACCGGGTCCTGCAAATTACGCTCGTGGGTTATACCACCGATCGGGAATTAGGAAGATCTCTTCCCTCACCCTGCCCCGAAGAAGCTATTTAATTAAATTGGAGTATATCCTTAGAATTTAGGCATGTCAAGCCGAAAAGCTCACCTGGAACGTGATTTCGAAATAATCAATCACTAAAATATTTTAGGTAGGACTTAACACTTTTTTTTGAGATTAAGCGTAGAGTATAATGAGATTAGTTATTACAGGCATTCACCTGGAAAGGATGAGAATGAGCTTTTTGTTTGATCCAAATGTCGCTTATCTATTGCTGATCTTGGGCTTTATTTTAAGTGTACTGGCTTTATTCACGCCAGGGACGGGGTTATTAGAGATCGGGGCTCTTTTTACCATTGTCTTATCCGGTTACGCTATGTTTCATCTGGCGATCAACTGGTGGGCTTTGGTGCTCATAGCTGCCGGTATTGTCCCCTTTGTCTTCGCCGTCAGAAAATCAAAGCAGTGGTACTGGTTGATCCCGACCGGGGTTTTATTCATCGTCGGCTCGATCTTCTTGGTCCCGCAAGATTTCAGCTTTGGAACTCAGTCCGTCAACCCGATCTTTGCGGTTTTTATGAGCGTGATCGCAATTGGACTGCTCTGGTTCATCGGCCGCAAAACATTGGATGCAATGAAAGCAAAACCGACACAAGATCTAAAGAAGCTGGTCGGTCAGATCGGTGAAGCCCGTACTGAAGTCAAGAACACCGGTACTGTTTACGTAGGCGGCGAAAATTGGTCCGCCCGCAGTGACACCACCATCCATGAAGGCAGCCCGGTGAAAGTTAAAGAACGTCAGGGATTGGTTTTGATTGTTGAACCCGCAAAAAAGACTGATTAATTATTCGGTTTTCGGGTTTTTTCAATATTTCAGGAGGAACCATGAATAGCACAGCATTGATCTGTTTGGTCGTCGGTGTAGTGGTTTTGCTGGTCATTTTCCTGGCCGCAGCCATTAAAATCGTTCCAGAATATAAACGTCTGGTGGTATTTCGCCTGGGCCGCTGTATTGGTCCCAAAGGACCGGGATTGGTCTTGTTGATCCCTTTTATCGATCGTCCCGTTTCCGTGGATTTGCGTGAACAGGTTCGTGAGATCCCTGCTCAAACATCAATCACTCAGGATAACGCGCCTATCTCGATCGACTTCTTGTGGTATTACAAGGTATTCGATCCCGTGGAATCAGTGCTGCAGGTTCAGAACTTTGAACTGGCCGCACAAGGTATTGCTACCACCACACTGCGATCTGTTATCGGTGGAATTTTGTTGGATGGCGTTCTCTCTGAACGCGAGAAGATCAACCTTTCTTTACGCGCCCGCCTGGATGAAGTCACCGAGCGTTGGGGTGTTAAAGTGACCAACGTTGAGATCCGTGAGATCGTTCCCCCGCGGGATGTACAAGATTCAATGAACCGCCAGTTGACCGCAGAGCGTACTCGCCGTGCCGTCGTGACCGAATCTACCGGTACCCGCGAAGCCGCTATCAATGTGGCCCAGGGTGACAAACAATCCAACATTCTAAAAGCAGAAGGCGAAAAACAGGCTGCTATTCTGCGTGCAGAAGGTGAAAAATCAGCCCAGTTATTACGTGCTGAAGGCTACCAGAGGGCTCTTGAAGCCATTTTTGAAGCTGCCAAACAGGTTGATCAGAACACAATGACCCTGCAGTACTTTGAAACTTTAAAATCTATGGCTGCCAGCCCCTCGACCAAATATATCTTCCCCATGGAATTCACCAGTCTCATCAGTGATTTCGTGAAAAAGAATGATGTAAAAGGGAAATAAGCAGAGGACAAGTTAGACCATCAGCGGGTAGGTCGTTATTTTTACGGTCTACCCGCTGCTATTATAAAATGACAATGAATTCCGAAGAATTTTCAATTACACAAGCGACTCTCTCAGATCTAAACCAATTAAGAGATTTAGATCGGATTTGTTTTGAGAAAGACCAATGGCCGTTACTTGAACTGGTGTCAGTATTAATACTGCCCGGGATCGTGCGTTTAAAAGTAGAGATTGATGGAACGATGGCAGGCTTTATCGGCGGGGATTACCACAAATCTGAAGGAATTGGCTGGATCACCACCATCGGCGTCAGACCAGAATACCGCCGCAGGGGAATTGCCAGAGCATTGATGGTTGCCTGTGAACAAATAATGAATATACCGTCGATACGACTTTCTGTGCGCCGTTCAAATTTGGAAGCGCAAAAGTTATATGCAGACCTTGGATATAAGTTTTTTGAGGTTTGGAATGCCTATTATTCTGACGGTGAAGACGCCCTGATCATGGAAAAAATTAACCTTAAAAATGATTGACTTTCCGGTTAGGCTGGGCTATCATGAAACCATATCGAGGTAACTCCACTATGCGAGTATTGATTTTTTATCAAATCGGTTCTCTGAGTGACTAAGGCACGCAATATGTCTGCGTGCCTTTTTGTTTCCAAAAAATAAAGTTAAGGAGACAGGTGCCATGGATTACAGTTTGATCGGAAAAATTGAAAAAGCAAAACGATATGCCCAGGAGCGAGATCGCTTCCAATTCAATAGCTTTAGCGTTGCCGTAAAAGGCGACAACAATTCTCATTACGTTTCTTATGCTGATGGCAAATGGAAATGCGATTGCGAATTCTTCTCTTTACATGGCCGCTGCGTACACACAATGGCTTTGGAAAATATCCTCGAGAAAATGGTCATCGCCGAACCAGTAGTTGCTGAGTAATAAACAAGCAATTGATCTCAATTAAACCACCCGACCAGAGATCTTCTCTCTGGAAAGGGTGGTTTGTGTTTAAACATTGGGATATATTCCAATCAATTTTGCTATGTAGGTTATACTAGCCCAAAAGGACTGATTAGATGGTTTTCTGGCAGTATGTACTTATTGGAATAGGAGCTTTTTTAGCCGGGGGAGTGAATGCTCTTGCCGGCGGGGGCACCCTCATCACTTTTCCGCTGCTGACTTTTGTGGGCATCCCTGCCGTGGTAGCAAACATCACCAACACAGTGGCCCTGTGCCCGGGATATTTTGGCGCCACCCTGGCTCAATGGAAAGAGATCAGAAACCAAAAAAACCGCCTATGGCTTTATTTCCCTGCAGCGGTTCTGGGGGGAGTTGCCGGAGGATACTTGCTCCTGCAATCCGGCGAAAAGCTTTTCCGCGGGTTGGTTCCGTATCTAATCTTGTTGGCTTCACTCTTGTTGGCTCTGGGGGACCCCGTGCGCAACTGGTTGAACCGGAAGAACCCTTCCGTTCAATTGAAGTTGGGCTTAGAGATTGCGAGCATTTTGGCAGTGCTGGCAGCAGCCGTCTATGGGGGTTATTTCGGAGCAGGGTTAAGTGTTATTTTTCTGGCAGTGTTGGGCATTTTTATCAACGATTCGCTTCCCCGGCTAAACGCACTCAAGCAAATCCTGGCTCTGGCAACCAATATTGCCGCGGCAGTCTTTTTCATTTTTTCCGGTAAAGTCAACTGGGGGGTGGCTGCTTTGATGGCGGTATTTGCACTAGCGGGCGGCGCACTGGGGGGTAAACTGGCAGGCAAAATCAGTGCAAAAGTGTTGCGCTGGCTGGTGGTAGTGATTGGTCTGGCCGTTTCAATTTATTATTTTTTTCAGTAGAAGACATAAAAAAAACCGTAAGAAGCAAATCGAACAACTTCTCACGGGTTAATCATTGGCGGAGAGGGCCTGCCCTCACGAAAAGATAATTAAAAAACCGTAAGAAGCAAATCAAGCAGCTTCTCATGGGTTAATTCTTGGCGGAGAGGGAGGGATTCGAACCCTCGGTGGTCCAAAGGGCCACAACGGTTTTCGAGACCGCCCCGTTCAGCCACTGCGGCACCTCTCCGAACGCCCAGATTATACCCGAAAATCTTAAATCTCGACTGTTTCCTGCCAGAGCGGATATTTGACCGGCGCGATTTTTTCTTCCTTTAATTTTTGCTCAAATGTGATCCGTTTAAAGTTTGCATTGCTCCACCAAATTAGATCTTCATTCCACTTCCTGTTTTCGTAAAACAGAAAAAATCTCTTTGGAAAAATGTTGGTAACGCCAGGGAATCCTTGCCATGAGGATGTGCAAACTTTGCATCGTTACCGGGTTTTCTGCAGCAATTTGCTCCAAAAACTCCCGTGGTAAAACAACGTCTGATTCAACTTTTAATTCTTTTCCTTTTAATTTTCGCCATTCTTTAAGGGCGTCATAACGGCGTAGAAACCGGTCATCCGGACGGATTTTGTTTGGCCGAAATAAAGGTCCAAAAGCTTTGCCGTGTTGAATTGCCTGAAACAGGCCATTACCAAAGCGTTCAACCAAATGCGGGGTAACGCCGCGATAATTCACCAGGTCTGCCGCCTGAGCAGGCGGCTCTTTAGCTAAAAGTACTAACACCTCATTAGAAAGTATCTTAAAGGGAGGAACGTTTTGTTTACAGGCTTGCACTTCTCTAAAATCGCATAAAGCTTGTAAGATGGCTGCTTCATTAGGAGAAATCTCGTTTGAACCGGCTACCTTCCAAAAAGTGGCCGGGGCAGGGGTCTGAGGGTTAGCACCTACCTCGCAGCCTAACCGAAAATCCTCCAGAGCCAGGTTCCAGAGATCCTTCTCTTTAAGCTCATTTTCAAGGATGACCCGTAATGAATAAAGATAATGGCTGTCTTGCCTGCCGTAATCCAACATGGCTTGGGAAAGCGGACGGATCCCCCAATTGGCGCGTTGATATTTTTTTTCAACCGTAATTCCCAATCGGGAGGATAAAAGCGAAGCCAGGCCAACGGCAGGTTCACCCAGGATCCTGGCAGCGACCATCGTGTCGAATATATTCGAGAACTCAAAACCATAATCACGTCTTAAACAAATAATATCGTATTCAGCAGCATGGAAGATCTTTTCCTGTTTGGGATTGGCAAATATGGGAGCCAGAGATGAAAGGTCTTTCAATGCCAGAGGATCGATCAGATAATCTGAATCTGTCGTTGAAATCTGTATGAGACACACCTGTTCGCGATAGACATAAAGGCTGTTTGACTCAGTATCTACAGAAAGCGAGGGAAATTCCAAAAGAATACGGCTACATTCACTCAACGATTCAGGCGTATCAATATAATGCAATGCTGTGATTTGATTTGCTAACATGGTCAAATTATACTGCCTATCAGTTATCTCTTCAGAATGCAAAAAATTGGTTGGAAAAAAACATTAAGAATTCTTAAAAATGTGCAATAATATAGACACTGTTAAATGATTCTCTTCCAGGAGGCGTATGAAAGAACGAATCTTGATCATTGAAGACGACGAGGGGATTTCGAAAGTTTTACGCCGGGCTCTGGTTTACGAAGGTTACCAGGTAGACACAGCCTTGGATGGCGAAAGTGGCTTAAATCTGCACAGAGACAATCACCCCGATCTGGTAGTTTTGGATTGGATGCTGCCGGGAATGGATGGTTTGGAAGTCTGCCGGCGCCTGCGGGAAATTGGTTCAGTCCCCATTTTGATGCTTACCGCAAAAGAAGCTCTTGAAGACCGTATTCATGGTCTGGATGCCGGTGCTGATGATTACATGGTAAAACCATTTGAACTGGATGAATTGCTGGCCCGGGTGCGGGCATTGCTGCGCCGAACACAGGTGGAACGTGCGCCCGTGTTAACTTTTGGAGACCTCAGCCTGGACACATCCACACGTCAAGCTACCCGCATTAACCGCGTGATCATGTTGACTGCCAAGGAATATGACCTGCTGGAGCTTTTTATGCGGCACCCACGACAGGTACTTACCCGTGAATTGATCTTTGACCGCGTTTGGGGTTACGATTTTGGCGGAGAGAGCAATGTTTTGGATGTTTACATTCGCTACTTGCGTCAAAAATTAGAATCCCAGGGAGAATCCCGTCTGATCCACACAGTACGCAGTGTCGGATACGTTTTACGTGAAGTGGGGTAAAATCCCTCAATCATGTCGTTGCATGTCCGGTTCACCTTGCTTTACACTATACTGCTGGGGAGCATCCTTTTGCTCTTCGGCGGTTTAGTTTATGGGTTGGTGAGTCTGGTATTAATCAATAATATTGATTCAACCTTACAGAAAACCAGTTCTGATCTGGTCTCATTGTTAAAGATCAATTCCGGGGAGCAGTTCGACCCGCGCTCCATTTCCAATTACGAACCCACCGCCAATATCTTGATCCAGGTTTGGGGCACCAATCAAGAGCTGCAAATCTCCCGTCCAACAGATTGGAAAGATGCCTTGGACCAAAATGCCTGGGCAAGCGGCTCTACCAACTTTTCGACTGCAACCGTCGAAAATCTTCATTTGCGCGTGCTCACGACGCCGCTTACATCCTTGCGCGGTCCGGCTGGAATCCTTCAGGTGGGAGTCAACCTCAGCCTGATGGACATGATCCAAAAAACCCTATCAAATATTTTGATCTATTTAACTATAGTTGCTATGGTAGTTACTTTTGTGGTTTCCTGGTTTGTCACAAAGAGAGCGCTTTCACCACTGACGACCATGACGAATATCGCTACCCAGATCACCAGTGCTGATGATCTTTCCCGCCGAATTCCGACTCAAGATTTCCACGATGATGAAGTAGGCCGGTTAGTTTTGGCATTTAATAAAACTCTAGAGCGGCTGGAAAAACTATTTGGTTCCCAACAGCGCTTTTTAGCCGATGTAAGCCATGAATTAAGAACTCCATTGACTGTGATCAAAGGGAATATTGGCATCATTCGTAAATTTGGCGTGGATGAAGAATCCATGGTGGGAATTGATAGCGAAGTCGACCGTCTTACCCGCATGGTGGGAGATCTGCTGCTGCTAAACCAGGCAGAATCGGGAAGCCTCTCTCTGGATTTTGTTAAAGTCGACCTGGGTTCCGTACTTGTAGAGGTGATGCAACAAATGGTGGTTCTCGCCAGGGGAAAAGTGAAATTGGAGCTTGTCTCGATTGATCAGGTCATCATTAATGGGGATCAAGATCGGATCAAACAAGTTTTTCTCAACCTTATCAGCAACGCCATTACTTACACTCCTAAAAAGGGACTTGTCGAAGTAAAACTGCAAAAAGAAAACGGGCAGGCAGTATTTTCAGTAAAAGATTCAGGTCCCGGAATTTCGCCGGATGATCTGCCTCATATTTTCGAACGGTTTTATCGGGGAGATAAATCACGGCAGCATACAGCTACTTCGGGTTTTGGTCTTGGCCTTTCCATTGCCAGATGGATCACGGAAAAACACGGCGGGAAAATTGAGGTCGAATCCCAACCAGGCCAGGGAACTACTTTTAGAGTTTATTTTCCTTTAGTTGAAAGCTAAAATAAAGCGGTTTGCTTTTCTAATCGCCTTCCAAGACATTCTTTCGGTGTAAAATTGCTGAATGGGTTCATGGGTAAGCCACTTACGTATTGCTGAATTACTGTTGAACCATCTCACCGAGGTCGATCGGACTGCTTTCACATTTGGCAACCTTGCGCCCGATTCCGGACTCCCCAATGCCAATTGGACAGTATTCGATCCACCCAAAGAGATTTCGCACTTCCTTTCTGCCGGAAGTAATGAAAATAATGTTCAGGATCTGATCTTCTATCGCCAGTATTTACAACCCTGCAACCGCCGCCAAAACCCGGCCACTTATAGCTTTTTACTGGGCTATTTTGTTCATCTGGTCAGTGATCGGCTCTGGTCAAATAAAATTGGCAAACCTTCACGGCAATGTTACGCGGAATTGTTTGCCATTCACTCAGAGGCGAAGGCCTGGGATATCATCAAAGAAGATTGGTATGGTCTGGACCAACTTTTTGTGCGCAGCCATCCCGAAAGTTTGTTCTGGCAAGTCTTTCTTTCACAGCCAATTCCACTATCTCCCTTGCCTTTTGTAAAACAGTCTGCCTTCGAACAGCAGATGCAGTTTATCCGCACGTTTTACAGCCAACCCTCACCACATTGGCAGTTGGATCGTCTATTTCCATATTTAAATGAAGCCTCTATGAAACGCTATGTCGAAGAGACCTGCGACTGTCTGGTAAAGATTCTGCGTCTGTTGCCGGCTTGTCCCCCTCCATCCGCGCTTACATCGGCTACTTTGCTGCTTTCTTCAACGGAGACAGAGGCCTTTTTGCCTCCGCTCGGAGACTTGCCGCTCAATAACGACCATAGCCAGTAATTGCCAAATGACTGCCAATGATCAAGGACTAAATAAGTGATATTAAAGTTATTCCACACCGATCAGCCTGCTTATTTTCTGGAAAAGATCCAACCCACTCTGG
>PMIV01000046.1 GCA_003158355.1 Anaerolineaceae bacterium | reverse complement strand
GAACCGCGCGGCCGGCCGGAGAATAGATTTATTTATTGCCCCAATTCTATGCGTACCCCCGGTATAATAAACAGGACTATTGTTCTCTTTTCACCCACGGGAGTTTGCCATGAGCATTGTCTTACGCATCGAAGAAGAAAGTGAGCATCGAGAAATCGAAAATTTAACCCGGGAGGCCTTTTGGGATAAATATAAGCCCGGCTGCAGTGAACATCTGGTGGCGCACAACCTGCGCTTATCCGGCGGTTTTATACAGGAATTGGATTACGTGGCCTGCGCGGAGAACAAGCTCGTTGGCAATATTATGTATTCCAAAGGCCGGGTCATCGATGGCGGCAGCGTATATGCAGGGGTCATTTGCCTGGGCCCCGTGAGCGTTTTGCCTGAATATCAAAACAGGGGCATCGGCTCTTTGCTCATTCGGGAAACCATCGCAAAGGCCAGAGCGCTGCATTACCGGGGCATTTTCCTGTACGGAGATTCTCACTACTACCCCAGATTTGGCTTTGTCAATGCTGAAAAATATGGCCTGCAAACCGGCGAAGGCGACAACGGTGACTATTTTATGGCCCTGGAACTGAGCGCCGGCAGCCTGAGCGGAATCCGCGGCAAGTGCATGGATGATCCCGCCTTTCACGTCAATGAAGCGGAATTAGTCGAATTTGAGAAGCAGTTTCCGCATAAAGAGAAGCACGTCACCCCTACGCAGTTGTGGAAGGAAGAATAATCCGCCGGGGGATGTGAGAACTGGGTGGCTTTAACTTGGGGAAGTGTTTGGAAATCGAAAAAGAGGTATATATCTTTTCTGAATGCTCTTTTTGGTTAATTTTTATCTACCCCAAAAGACACCCGTAAGAGTGTCTTTAAAAGGCTAAAAGGCCCTTTATCAAAGGCGCGAATTATTATCCCTCTTGTGAATACTTCGAAACTGGCGGGACAATGTTGAAGACTTGAAGGTATAAATTTATAAATGGTAAATTATTTAAAGAAAAGATTCTTATTCTTAATGTGGGGTAACAACCTATCAAAACAAATGCGATTGTTGTTTTCGTATCGATCCCAAATTATGTGAGTTACTATATCTATAAACTTAATGTTATCACATTTATCGCTAGCCACATTTTCTGTATTTATTACTGTCGTAGAATTTAATTCAAACCACAACTTTATACTTAAATAATCTTCCAAACAATTTCCGCTCGCAACTTTTATAGTTCGAGGGTCTGGAAGAAGTGTTACTGAACCTCCGTTTTTCATTTTATCGAGTAGGGAAAGTCCTATCATATAGTTATAAAGCTTATTTCCGTCGACACGAATATGAGGTAAAACATTTTCCTTTTGAACTGTTATGGAAAATATCTGTATTTCAGGGTGGGTTGATAATAAGTGAATTACTTGATTTGTAAAATGCTCTTTTTCATTTTGATTTAAGTCTGCCCCTTTTATTTCTTTTTTGGGAGAAATGTGCAGTTTTGTGTATAGTTCTTTGATTAACCGTTTGGGATGAAATTTTAATTCACTAGGGACTATCAGTGAGGATATTGTTAAATAACGACTAGACCCCCCAAACCTATAGGGTTTGTCAAAAGTCCAACCTAAATCCCCACTTTCATCAATGTAGATAAGCATAAAAAATAGCGGACCCTGAGGTTGGCATATTTGCTATATGCTTATGATACTCAATGAGCGTCACAACTTGTCAGGATTTACCCGCTAAACTCATTATACATCATTTTATAACATTTTATAATATTTTTTTTCGAGCTATTATAAAAAAAGTTTACTACAAGTTCAATTATTGAAATTTTGTTTTGTTTAACAGTTCATTACCAAGTAGTTCCTGACGTAATACTTAATAGATACCCATGATATATGATTATTTACTTAAGTCCTACTTTTGCATTTCGAGTGATTTCGACTTCGATTCTTTGAACAACCGCTTTCTCTAACCCATCTGCCCAAACCGTGCAGATAAACCGGCATATGCTTGGAAATGGTTTTTCATGTGGCCTTTTAGGGTCCTTTGTACCAATATGTGAACTTATGAAAAAGTCAAACTTTTCGCTATCATATGATCGTAATATCCAATCAGTTCCACCGCGAAAAATAAAATCGACATTATTTTCACGATTGAAAACATTTATTGTATCAGATTTATAAATTTCAATCACTGGGCTAGCCATTGATTCAATCATTGATAACTCACCGCTTTTAAATGTAGGCTCGTTACCGACATACTCGAAATGTATTTTTACAAACCTTGCTGAAACTTGCCCCTTGTTCCTAATCACCAAACAAAAAAGAGGATAATTCTGACTTATCTTTGTATTAATGGGCAAATTTTCAATACTTCGTATGTTTGATAATGGATATTCTTTTATACCAACAACGCCAATGTCGATTTCAACGGTTTTTCTTAATTCTTTTCTAATCCTATTTAACTCAAAGGCAATACTGGGTAAACCTAAGGTTTCAATTATCAACTGCCCCCACCCAGAAAAGTCTGATGGCCAATCAGTAATTATTCGAATTACCGAAATAACAATGACCGAAGCCATTAATACAGCGATCAATACCCACCACTTGTGGGTCCAAGCTAATGACAATTTAGTTCTGATACTCCGAACCAATTTACGTAAAAATAATTTCATATTTGTTTTGTGTTTTATTTTAGTCAGCTAACTTGTGGGTACACTTACAAATAATCTTTATATTCAGCCAATTTGGTTCATTGTCCCGATTTGAGTAATAATCTTGAAATAAGCATTGTTATGGGAACCTAAAAAGAGTATATACCAATTATTTTTCTCGATACACTATTTCTCCCCTCTTTATTTTTTTCATCAGAAAGAAAGGTTAATCTGTCAATTTCTGTCTAATGCGAAACGATTTGCTTCACTTGATAATACGCCGCCGCGCATTGATTCACCCAGAAGCCGGGGTCGTCGGTGATGCGCTCATTATCCATCACGTTGTTGGCCACATTATCCGAAACCACGTACTCCTGTCCGCTTTTCACCTGGTTCAAAATTTGCGCGTTGACCCGATCCCATCTTTTCGCGTAGGTCTGCTGGGCAGGGAGAATATTGTAATAATAATGGCGTGCGTAATTGAGCGGCAGCGACGCCGCAAAATACAGGCACAGAACGATCAGTGCCGCGTACAGCAGATTCGACTTGTTCTCGGTCACCCTGAACGTCTGCCTCAGCGCCAGGCCGAGCAGGAATGAGCATGAGAACACCTTCACGGCCAGGATCGAGGTGGGCATGATTAAGGTGTGGTCGGGCGGAATCTTGTATCCCATCCACGTGGTCGGCACAAAAGAGACAAAGGCCAGTACGCACATGCACGCCAGATAAATCAGGAACCATTTTGTTTTATTGGCTTGCTCGATGTTTGCCCGCACCGGCGCAATGGAGGGAGCATAGGCGCCCAGAAAAGCCATCAGCAGGCCGGCCGGCCAGAGCAGGTCGGCGTAATTCAAAAGCCATTGCAGAGAATATTTGACGGTTTCTTTGAAAGAATTGACGAACAGTTCAACGATCCCCGGGCGCACGGCCCAGGTGGACATGCCGTTGCTGCGCACGGCATTGCCCGGAGCCAGCGCCATCACCACAAAGCCGAGGAACGCTCCCAGAAACAGGATGCCCCAGTAAATCAATGTCTCGGAAGGAGTCTTCTGGATGAGCCTCTTTGCAATGGCGATCACAAAGAGGATCCCGAAGATGGCGACGTGCAGGGCAGTGGAGACTTCGGCAAAGCCGCTGCAGAGAAACGAGAAAATGAAAAACAGGACCGCAAAGAGTATTTTCTTCGCCAGGGAACGCTCCCCCATTTCGGGCAGATACTGAATCACAAATCCCAGCAGAAAGAATTCGAACAGAATCGAGAACGGATAGGTCGTAATGCCGGTCATCCAGTAAAAATCATCTGCCACCTGCGGAATCGAGTACAGGATCACGAAGGCGAATAATGCGGAGACGAGCAGGATCGGCAGTTTGCCCGGCTTGACGAAGATTCTGCGGGCAATTTGCTTCACGAAATAATACGAGCTGAGCAGCCATGCCGTGATCGCAATTGTGGGCAGAATCGTCGGCAATTTAATCCCAAACAGCTCAAAGAAATAAATAACGAAGGTGAACGTGAAGCGGCCGTCCCAGTAAAGATACCTGTGAATGACTGCCTGCAAATATCCATAAGCTTTTAATTCCCCCGCAGTACAAAAATCATCGGCAATGTAGCGCGAAAAAGTGCCCATATAAGCGTGCAGATAAACGGCCGCCAGCAGAGCAATTGAAGTAATCAATACGCACAATTTTACAATTTGTTTCTTCTCAAATTTAATCGATGCCATTTTGATTTTTGTCTTTTCGTGTATAAATTCAATTCAGCTTCGCGAATGCTCTAGATTGTAATCTAAAGGGGCACTTCTTGCTATAAATATTTTGCCTCAAGCGCCCTGGCTCCCGCCGCGCATTTTTTCCAAAGCTCTTCTCCGCGCTCTCTGCGTCTCCGCGTGAGAACGAATTATCCACGTACGGGCGACCCTACCAGAACAAATATTCTGTTATAATATTACCTATGACCCTGACCGAGATTTCACTGGATACCGCCCGCTCCCTCGTTCTCAACGCACAGGGGCTGCTGCATCCCCCAACGACGCTGGCGGATAAGCCTGCGGTTCTGACCGCCATCGAGCGTATGGGGGCTTTGCAGATCGACACCATCAATGTCGTAGCCCGCAGCCCCTACTTTTCGTTGTGGAGCCGTCTGGGCGAGTATTCCCCTGCCTGGTTGGAAGAGCTTCTGGCCGAAGGTCAGATTTTTGAGTACTGGGCGCATGCGGCCTGTTTTTTGCCCGCTGCGCAGTATCCTTATCACCGCCGTTTTATGCTGGAGAGAATTCGCCATCATCGCTACGAAAGCTGGTACCTCGATCATCGCCCCGATTCGGACGCGGTGCTCAAACACGTGCAGGAGAATGGCGCGGTGCGTTCTGCCGATTTTGAACGCAAAGACGGCAAAAAGGGTACCTGGTGGGATTGGAAAATTGAGAAAGACGCGCTGGAATACTGGCTCGCCGCCGGTGAAATGATGGTTGCCCGCCGCCAGAAATTTCAGCGCGTTTACGACCTGCGCCAGCGGGTGCTCCCGGATTGGACGGACGACCGCGCAGCCTCGCTCGATGAAGCGCTCCAGTTCTTTGTTCTCCAATCGGTGCGCTCACTGGGTGTGGCTCATCCGGACTGGGTCGCCGATTACTTCCGTCTCTCTAAAGCGCAGACGGCTCAGGCACTGACCGCTTTGCTGCAGCAGGGTCAAGTGGAGGAAATCTCCGTGGCTGGCTGGCAGCAGCCGGCCCTGATTGCAAGCGAGGTCAAGGAACAGCTCTCTCTGGATTTGCAGCCCACGCTGACCACCCTGCTCCCGCCTTTTGATTCGCTCATCTGGGACCGCAAACGCACCCGTCAGCTTTTTAATTATGATTTCAGCATCGAGTGTTATTTACCGGCTGCCAAACGCAAATACGGTTACTATCTGCTCACGCTGCTCTACCGCGGCAGACTGGTGGCCCGGCTCGACGCCAAAGCACATCGTCAGGAAGGCCGGTTTGAGATCAAGGCCTTTTACTGGGAGCTGGGAGTTGTGGTTGACGATGAGATGAGCGCCGAGGTACAGGCCGCCATTCAGCGCTGTGCCGACTGGCACCTCACTCCAGACGTGGTTTATCCGGCCCCCTCGCCTTTTCTGCACAGGGAATAAAGCCCGCTGCGTAATGACTCATTAGAAAAAGTAACTTTCGGAGTAACGTTGACTCAAATAGAAAAGTTACTATGGTAGTTTCCATAAATTAGCGACTTTTCGATCAATCGAATTGCGTAGAGTAACAGGATTGAGTTTAACATAAAGATCAGTCAGGCGAGCTTTTGTTTCTACGGGGATGTCAGGCCTGGCCATGACACGCTGGTAAGGAGTAGTAGCTTGGTCATAAGTTTTGACGAACTTATCCCCGACCTTACCTTTGGAAATTAGCTTCAAAACGGGTTGAAGAAAATTGATATACAGCCGTAAGTCAGAATAAATGCTTGTCAGAAGATCAAATTCCTCATCGGTTTCGAGGCGATCATAGCCCACCGTGTGACGAACCACCGACCAGTTTTTCTGCTCAACATAGGATTGGTCGTTCTTTTTGTAAGGTCGAGAACGAGTGAAGGTAATTTGTTCGTCCAAACAATAGTGGTAAAGCAGATCGTTGATAAACTCACTGCCATTGTCTGAATCAATGCCCCGTAAGTCAAAGGGTAGCTCTGGACGCATGTTGTGAAGAGCATCCCGAACCGCTTGTTGGCTGCGATGATGCAAAGCAATGGGTTCAGTCCAACCAGTACACACATCCGTGCAAGTTAATGTGTTTAAATATTGTCCTTCAACGGTATTTCCGCAGTGGGCTACCAGATCAATCTCCATAAAACCAGGTTGATCTTCGTTCCAATCTGCAAAAGTGCGTACAGGTATGGCTTTTTTCAACAATATGCCTGGTTTAGTAGTGCTCAGCCCATGATGAGTTCCTGTAAAGCGTGCTGGCTTGAGGCAACGATCTATGGTGGAGCAACTCATACTCAAAAGCAATCGTTTCGCTTCCGGCGTGATGTTGATTTCGTGAAAGCGTTCCAAAATTTTTATTCCCTCTGGCAAGAAAGGATGCAGTCTTTTTGAACAAATCCGTCCATAGATTTCCCAGATTTGTTCCAGCGCTGTTACTACCTCTCCACGATAAACCGGCTTTTTCCCCTTTTTCGGGCCATGAGAGTATGGATAACCATGTTTCAAGATCCGATTTGCATATTTTCGATGAAAACCCGTTGCTGCAATAAATTCATCCAATATTTTATTTTTCTCTTTTTTGGAGGCTTTTAGATACCTAGGTTGAACGGTTTCCCATAATTCCCTTTTGCTCCGTTGGCTCATCATTTGCTCCTCCCGGCACTTTTTCTATGCCGGATAGTAACTTCTTTTTTGAGTCAACGTTATTCTTCATAGTTACTTTTTATTTGAGTCAATTCG
>PMIV01000160.1 GCA_003158355.1 Anaerolineaceae bacterium | reverse complement strand
AGCCAGGCGCACATACATGCCGCTCGAATAGCGTTTGACGGGGGTATCGATGAATTGCTCGATCTCCGCAAAATCCACGATCTCATCCAGCTTGCGGCGCACCTCTTTTCTGGTCATCCCCATGATCGCGCCGTTCAGATAGATATTCTCGCGTCCGGTCAGATCCGGATGAAAGCCGGTGCCCACTTCCAGCAGGCTGGCGATGCGCCCTTTGACCTTCACAACGCCCTCTGTAGGAGCCGTCACTTGGGAGAGGATTTTAAGTAAGGTGCTTTTACCGGCGCCGTTGCGCCCGATGATGCCCAGCGCCTCCCCCTGCTGCACAGTGAAATTGATATCCCTCAACGCCCAGATCGTTTCATCCTGGCGGTTGCCGTGATCTGCCTCGCCAATCTTCAGGTACGGGTCGGGTTGGCCGCGCTGTTTAGCCCACCAGCGTTTGAGGTCCCCAAAGGCGGTGCCGGTGCCGATCACCCCCAATCGGTAGCATTTGGACAAATGCTCGATGGAAATCACGGTTTTAGGCATGCTACACCGTATCCATGAAAGTGGCTTCCACGCGGTTAAAAATGAGAAGCCCGATAAGCATCACCACCAGGGTGAACACGGCGCTGTACAGCAGCGATAGCGGGTCTACTGAACTGGTGCCCAGAAAACCGAGGCGGAAGACCTCCACCACCGCAGTCATGGGGTTGGCCAGGATCACCCAGCGCATGGCGCCCTGCACCGTGGAAAGGGGGTAAATCACCGGAGTGGCATACATTAACAACTGCACTCCAAAACCCACCAGCTGCTGCAGGTCGCGGTATTTGGTGGTTAAGGACGAGATGATCACACCCAGCCCCAACCCCATGCCGGCCATGATCAGCAGCAAGATCGGCAACGCCAGGACCCATAGAGTAAAGTGAACTGTTGAACCGGTTAACATAAAATAAACCAAGAATGGCAAAAATACACCAAAGCGGATGCCAAAAGAAATGAGATTGGAAATGATTGTTGAAACAGGGACGCTCAGGCGGGGAAAATATACCTTTCCAAAGATACCGGCATTATTGGTAAATGTATTCGAGGTGCTCATCAGGCAGCCAGCAAAAAAACCTCAAACCGTGGTCCCTGCCATATAGAATAAAAACGGTGGGAGTCCATCCGTGGACAGATGAGCAACGTTCCCGAAAATTACTGTGAAAACAACAGTGGTCACGATGGGTTGGATCAAGTACCAAAACGGGCCCAGGATCGTCTGCTTATAGTAGGCAACAAAATCGCGCCGGACCATGAGCCAGATCAGGTCGCGATAACGCCATAGCTCGCCCAGGCGCAAATCCCACCAACTGCGCCGTGGGCGGATGATCAAATCCCATTCTTTTTTGGGTATTAATGCACTTTCGGAATTCATATTTCTTCTTCGTGAAATCAAGTTGTATACGCAATGGCCGGAAAGGTTGATAATTCGGCTCCGAATACTGCCTTAAAGTCAAGAGACGGGGAAATAGTATAACCGATTTTTTGGGATGCAAGAAAATTTTGACTCACTGCCTGAATTTATGATCAGGATTAATGCTGAACCATGCTGTTTTTTGTTTTTATCGGCATGGTTCAGCATCCTGTGTATGTTTCCCATCCCCAACGGAAGATTTCTTATTTCAATTGCGCCTTGATCTTCTCAGCTGTCTCCTTATAGCCGGCCAGTTTCTCTCGTTCTTTTCCGACCACGGGTCCGGGGGCTTTATTCGCAAAATCGCTTGCCAGGAGTTTTTCAAGTCGCTCGATCTGCGCTTCCGTATCTTTCAATTCTTTCTCGAGCCGCGACTTCTCATTCGCAAGATCAATCATGCCAGCCAGCGGAATGTATATCTCAACCGCACCAACGACCAAAGCAATGCTATCGCTCGGCTGGTTGGACAGCGAGTCTTGAATTGTCAACTGCGATTCGTCCAAACCAGCTAGCGAAGCAAGGATTTGTTTTTGCGATTGCAAAAGCGCGGTCTTTTCTCCGGCGGCGAAGATTGCAGCAATGCGTTTGGATGGCGCCACCGATTTCTCCGCGCGCAAGTTGCGGATGGAACGAACGATCTCTTGTATCAACGCAAAGTCCGTTAATATAGATTCATCACCGGCGTCAGATTCGCGCGGCTCTGGCCAGCGCGCCAGGATCAATGCGTCCGGCCAATCCGATGCGAGATTCGCTATGGATGAGTCGAGGATCGCTTTTCGGAGATAACCCCATAATTCCTCTGTCACAAATGGCGTGAATGGATGAAGCAAACGCAATGACATATCCAATATGCGTGTCAGCGTAATGACGGTTTGATCCTTCATCGTATCGTTCTTCATTTGCTCTTTTGCAATTTCCACATACCAGTCTGCAAAGTCAGACCAGAAGAATTCGTAGATTTGCCGTCCCGCTTCGCCGTATTGGAAGGTTTGGAAGAGTCGTTCCACATCGCGGGTGAGTTGTTGCGCCTTAGCCCAAATCCACGAGTCGGCTAAAGTGGAATTGCCCACCTCTTTCTCTCCCCCCATTTTCTCCGAAAATTGCGCTTTGATTCAGAATCCAAGCTATCAATTGCATTGATCACGAATCGTCCCGCGTTCCAAATCTTGTTGGCGAAGTTTCGATTCGCCTCTACCTTCTTCACCGACAGATTCATATCGTTGCCGGGAGTCGCGCCGACCAGCAGCGTGAAGCGAAGCGCGTCCGTACCGAGTTCGTCCATGACCGTGAGCGGATCAATCACATTGCCTTTGGTCTT
>PMIV01000141.1:1542-8838 GCA_003158355.1 Anaerolineaceae bacterium | reverse complement strand
GATGATCTGAAGTCACCTCCGGAAACTGAAGACTCCAAGAATTAAGAAGGATCTCCCATGCATAGATAAAAGGGGATTGAAATACTCACATAGTAAAAGAATGACTCTCTTGGGGGTCATTCTTTTACTTTAAAATCAGAACTGTTAATGTATTATCCTCGACTAATTTTCGAACTTTCTGATGTAGTCCAAACACCGACAGCCATTCATGTTATTAGCTTACATGCGAATGAGTATCACACTGATAGGAAAAACTTGTCTAAAAAGATATAGTAAATCCAGAACAAAAAAAGTTTTTAACATCATGTAATAAATACGTTCTGAAGGAGAATATATGAATATTGTAATTTATCTAGTCGTTGCAGCAGTAATTGGTTGGGTGGCAACTGAAATTATGCATGACCGCGGCGGTCTGCTCATCAATATCGTAGTTGCAGTCGTGGGCGCTTTCCTGGCCGGTTATTTCCTNNCGCTCGAACCTGCTGATCAATATCGTCGTGGCTATCATCGGCGCATTTCTGGCCGGTTATTTCCTCAGCCCGATCTTCCACGTAGGAACTATCAACCAAGCAATAACACTGCCGACAATGCTGGTAACCCTTTTAGGTGCCATTATCTTGTTAGCGATCGTAAATCTTTTCCGCAGAGGACGACGTAATTAACCATTGGTACTGTTGAAATAGAGAATAAGTCTGTGCCAGGTATATTGAATTGTGATTCACTAAAAATTCACACTTCAAAAAAGTAATACGAAAGTAGTTCTATATGTCCATAAGTGTTGTAGTGATCGTTTCGATCCTGTCATTTTTATTTTTCGTGGTTTCCCTGGCGCCATTGATAGTGGATCAATCTGAAACGAATACACAGGTTTTCTGGGTTGACTCGGAATTGAACCAAGGTTTAGTTGAATTGGGACAACAAAAATAGATTCATTAATCCATTCAATTGTTAGGGTTAACTGGTTCACGATGCACGCCGATAAAGAAAGGAAAATTTATGAAATTTAATCGAAATATCGGATTTGTTTTACTGGCTATCTGGCTCATTCTAAATGGATTGATTGCCTTATTTAGCTTAAGTTTTTCAGGTCTTGGTTTGGTCATGGGGCTGCTCGCAATTGCGGCCGGTATCTTTATCCTACTGGGTCGCTAGTAGCGGATGTTTGGGAGTGGTCAGTTTATACGACGACTGCCAGTTCAAATAAAAGGAGATCACCATGTTGTGGACTATTATCATTATTTTGTTCGTTCTTTGGCTACTTGGTTTTTTTGGTGGAAGGGTGAGTTCGAGCTTTCCACACACCGGCAATTGGATTCACATTCTGATTGTGATAGCAGTCATACTCGTTATTTTGCACCTCTTGGGAATTGTATAGCCTCGCCACAATTTGATGAACCTGAATATCAAAAGTGATGAGATTTTTCACTGTTTAAAAAGCAATATTATCTACCACCTGGTTAATCAACCGAGCGGCAAATTGATTCAAGGAGAAAAAAATGGATTCAACACAGGATATATTACAAGGCAAGTGGCATGAACTTAAAGGTCAGGTCAAACAACAGTGGGGCAAGCTTACCGATGATGATATGACCCGTTTAAATGGAAAAACCGAAGAACTCGCTGGTGTTTTACAACAACGTTATGGTTATGGCAAAGCACAGGCAGAAACAGAAATTCACAACTGGTTGGCTAAACACGATCCTACCGCCAAAAAATAGTTTGAAGGGCAGTTTCCCCTGCTTGAAATGATTGAATTATGCAGGGGAAACTGTATCGCGCAAACTTTTGTTAATTTTGACAAAAGCGTGGGCTTATGAGTAATTAGCCCGAAAGGAGAAATAAAATGAACAAAATTTATGCAAACCAAAAAAACAAGCGTTTGGCCAATTTCTTTTATACAGCCGGGCTTTTTACTCTGGTATTGGCCTTTGCGCTTAGCATGTCTGAAGGATCTGTCCAGGCTGCCCGGTTGAATGCAGATTCACCAGGTTTGGGTGAGGCTGGAAGCTTTTCGGTTTTGGGTGAAGTACTCATCACGAATTCCCCAACATCGGTTATTGGTGGTGATGTTGGATTAAGCCCTGCCACAGGTGCAGGGATCGGATTAACTGATGCAGAAGTAGGTGGAACCATCTATTCTGTTGACGCATTCGCACCCGTTGCGGCAAATGCAACGGTTAATCCTGGTCTATTAACAAATGCAATCAATGCAATGATGGGCACTTATACCGCTTTGGATCAACCATGCACAACTACCTATGCAGGTGTTCAAGATCTGACAATAGTGTCCCCTCTCAGTGCTGGAGTTTATTGTGCTGACGCCTTCTTGCTGACCGGAAATTTGACCCTTAGTGGCGCTGGCGTGTGGATATTCAAGTCATCAGCTACGCTTACGACATCCGCTGGATCATCTGTAACTGGAGGAGATCCTTGTAATGTGTGGTGGAGACTTGTTTCAGCTGCCGATCTTGGAACTAATTCATCAATGATTGGCAACATTCTGGCAGGCACAAGCATCAATATGCAAAATGGTGCAAGTTTGAATGGCCGCGCCCTTGCACAAGCATCCGTAACCCTGGATGCAAACACCATCACTGGTCCAAGTTGTGCTTCAGCTGCATCTTCCGGAGAACCCGCTCCTACTCCAGGCCCCACAGCGATAACCTCGGCATCAGTAGAAACGGTTTTAGCTGCAACTGGTGCTGACCAAACTGGAGCTTCTAATCAGGTCACCTTGATCGGTTTAGGTATTCTGGGTTTGGGTTTGGTAGCAGTTGGATTTGTGCTAAGACGTAAACAACGGAAAAACGAATAATTTGATCGGTAAATTTTACTTGATCGTTCACGGACTTTGGAGCTGCGATGAGACGAGTTGGGCAAAAAAAAGGGTTTAGATCTTCTTCTTTTATGCGGTGGATTCATCTGCGTACTACTTTGCCGCTTGCCTTTTATTTGCTCGGCTTTGCACCTGCGTGGCTTAAAGAACGTGTTTCTTCTGGAGAGTTCTCTGAGGAAAATACAGATGGTGAATAAAGTGCATCTGGTCTCAGTAGCTCTTGAGGCACGGCGGGTGATTTCGAAAAAAAATTTACTTCCTGCTAATTAGTGAGAGAACGGGCAAAAGGGATTCCCCAGCCGTAAAAAATTACTCGCCGTGCAATGGTTCGATCTTAATGGTTTTTACGGTTTGAAAATACTGAGGTAGAAGTTGCGGATTCCACGAAAGGCAAGTAGTTGGTTGATCATTCTGGGTCTCCTGATCATTGGGATCGTCGTAGTTGCAACCGTGGTTGAGGTTCAGCAAGCGGCTTCCCCATTTGACCAGATAGATGACCCAGGGCAATCCACCCAGGGGTTTGATCCAATCCTTGTTCCAGAAGGTGGAACCGCATCATTACTGGCTTCGCAAACGGCAATTCCAAAAACAGGTGATCTGCCCTCTGCTCAAGCAAGTGTCTGGATTCCCGACCGGATCGTCATTCCTTCAATAAAATTGGATGCTCCTATTAATGAAGCAAGGCTCAAAGAAATTGATTTTGAAGGAAAAAAGTTCCAACAATGGGTGGCTCCAAATTCATTAGCTGCCGGTTTTCTCACTACTTCTGCAACATTGGGTGTTGTGGGGAACACAGTACTCATTGGCCATCACAATATCTATGGCAAAGTTTTTGGCCATTTGGTTGATTTGAAAGAAGGAGATTTGATATTCGTTTACTCAGGAGTCAAAGAGTTTGCTTATCGAATATCCCTAAAAATGATCTTACCCGAAAGGTTTCAGACGATAGAGGTGAGGTTAAAAAACGCCCAATGGGCTGGCCATTTCGATGATGAACGTCTGACATTGGTCACATGCTGGCCGTATAACAACAATACTCATCGGTTGATTATTGTCGCTAAGCCGATCTCAATAGAAACGAGTAAAGGTTTTGAGATAACTCCACGGGTTACACCTTACCCGACCCCAGAAGGAACGCTGACGCCTACCGTTATCTCATCTGATTAGATTATTCGGAGTAAATTCTCTAGTTTTTGGAGTTCACTCTTTACTGGTCCAAAAAAAAACAATCTGTCTGTGACAGATATTCACGCAAGACTGAGGAGAAAGATCGTGTCTGATAAACCGCAAGGTAATGAAGAAGCAGTAGACCGCCGAGCAGATACAACGGTAACCCAACAGCCAGGTTATGTCTCAACCAGACAGGTAACCCGGGATGTTGCTGCTGAACAACGCTTAATGACGTACAAGATCAACCGGATCGTGTGGACTGTACTTGGCATTCTTGAGATCATGTTGGGTCTTCGCTTTATTTTAAAATTGATCGCGGCCAACCCGAATAGTGGCTTCTCGGTCTTTATTTATGGATTCACTGGAATGTTTGTAGCACCGTTCAATAGCCTTCTGGGAACGCCTACATGGGGTGACTCAAGCATTGAGATCACGACGCTGATTGCCATGGGAATATATGCTTTGTTTTTCTGGGTTCTTGCGCGTGTAATTCAAATTGTGTCTGACCGGTCTACTTCTCGTACAGTTTCAAGTTCTTCGAATGATCGGACACCACCGCCAGGTTCCAGATAAATATTTGTCAAAATATTCAATCGATTGAAAAAATATTCCAGGTTTGAGTAAATCAATGATTGCTCAAACCTGTTTTATCTAAAGATTCACATAATAAAGGAGATGTTTAAATGGAAAGTAAATCATCAACAACGGTCAAGTCAACCAAGGTTATTGGAACAAAAACAGAGCCGACAAAAAGCAAATCCATATCCGCAACCAAAGCGGCTAAAGTAGTCGAATCTGGATTAAAACCGGTAGTAAGCAAACCGACTCCGAAAAAGAGTGAAACCAAAGCTGTTACTCCTGAATTAAAAATGGCAAAAGGTGAACCAGCCCCAAAGATCAAGGTATCCAAGACCGCGAAATCGAAAAGGAAACCATTATCTAAAGGCCAGGCCACTCATGTCCGCCGTGTGAAACAAGAGTCACGTAAGTCCAGCCCAGATATTCGAAAATAGGGAGCGGCGATCCGACGTATGAAAGCGTTTTTGGGTTTTACGGAAAGTCTGATCAGGGTAGATGCTATTGATGCAGCTAGTCAATATACGTGCCTTCATTTTGTCGATTCCGGGAGTTTAGTACCATGAATACTCTTCCGTATGATTGGACTTTCCGTCGGATTATGGGAAAAACGCTGATCGTTGTTTTAGTTGCCTTTTGTTTCTATTTTCTCTACCGATATTATGAAGTCGTTCTATTTATTTTCATTGCCATTGCTCTTGGCACGGTGATCAGGCCTGTTGTTACATGGTTAAATAACAAAAGGGTCCCCAAAGTATGGGGAGTGATCTTGGTTTATTTGCTGCTATTTGCCTTCATCGCCGGTTTCTTTTTCTTGTTATTTCCTTTGATCGCTGAGCAAGTAGGAAAGATCAGTGCTGCAATTCCGGGCTATTACCAAAGTCTGCGGGTATGGATGGTCAACAATCCCATTCAATTAATAGTGCGTTTGAGTGTCTCCTTCCCGGCGACGCTTCCTGGCCTGGTTTCCACTCAGCAAACCGGCCAACAAATGTTAACTTCCGCGGGGCAAGCGTTGGGTATTGTTGTTGCAGCAGCCAACGCCATTTTTATGATCACAGCGATTCTGATATTAGGGTTTCACTGGACAATCGATGGTCCGCGGACGATCCAATTATCGTTGCTCTTGGTGGCACCGGAAAAACGCGAGACGGTTGCCGAGGTAATTTCAGCGATCGAGTCAAAGGTTGGTTACTTTATTGCCGGGCAGGCCATCTTGTGCCTGGTAATCGCAATAATGGCTTTGATCGTTTATCTCATTATCGGATTGCCCAATGCCGTAGTTTTGGCGCTGATTGCAGGTGTGCTTGAAGCTGTGCCTATGGTTGGACCGATACTTGGTGCTATCCCTGCGGGTATTGTTGCATTATCGATCAATCCTGTTATGTTAATCTGGGTGGTAATTGGAACCATTATCATTCAACAGATTGAAAACAGTTTGCTCGTTCCACGTATCATGCGAAAAGCGGTGGGGGTAAATCCGTTTGTTTCACTGTTGGCAATTTTTGGCTTCAGTTCTTTATTTGGCATCATTGGTGCTCTAATGGCGATCCCTTTTGCTGCCATTATCCAGATCTTACTAGACCGCTTTGTGTTTCGGCAAAACGAATTAGAACCGGAAGGAGTGACAGGCCGTGATTATTCCAGCCGGCTCCGATATGAAACCCAAAAATTTACCCGGGACCTCCGTAAGCAGGCACGGTTAAAAAAACGAGGATCAGATCAACAAGTTAAAAAGATCGATCAGGTCATGGATGAAATTGAGATGATCACAACCGACCTTGATCATTTATTGGCGCAAGAAACATCTGAAGGTCAAGAATGACAAAGACAGTGGCAAAATTTACGTTCGCCATTTTAACCACTTTATTGGCACTGGTGATATTGTGGCAATTCCGCGTTGTTATTGTATATGTGCTGCTTTCGCTGACAATTGCAGCCGCGCTGCGGCCTTTGATTAGACGTTTGGACGGGAAAAGCCTGGTCAAGCGCCTGTCCTGGATCTTTTTATACCTGATTGTTTTAGTTGGTTTTGTTTATTTGATTTTCCTCGCTGGAAAGATTGCGGTTATTGAAATTCAAGCATTAACCCAAACTTTGTCGGTGCGGAACGCATGGGTATTGCCCGAATGGTTGCAGGGGAGCGCAGTTCTGCAATCCCTGATCACTCAATTGCCAACACCGAGCATGCTAGTTAAAGCAATTGCCGGTGATGGGGCACAGCTCATTTTGCCTGAAATTCTCGGGTTGTCGCAGGGGATTGTGGGTATCGTGACTGGAACAAGTGTTATTTTACTTTTCACCATTTACTGGATCATCAATCAAGTTCATTTCGAACGGCTTTGGCTCTCACAGCTTTCCTCAGACAAACGCAAACGAGCCAGAGGTGTCTGGCGAACGATCGAGCCTGATCTCGGGGGATATATCCGCAGCCAGTTCTATCACAGCCTACTGGCTGGACTCATTTTAGGACTAGGTTACTGGGCGCTTGGATCACCCTACCCGATGTTATTGGCTTTTACCGGGGCAATCGCGTGCTTGATCCCGGTAGTTGGCGCAGTTTTAGCTGTCATTATTACTCTGTTAATTGGGTTACTGACTGGCATCCAACTCACTGTTCTTACAGTGCTTTTTACATTTGCTATTTTGTTGGTGCTGACATTATGGGTGAAGCCGTACTTTTTCAATCGCAAATGGGATAATCCCATTCTGAC
>PMIV01000141.1:550-1517 GCA_003158355.1 Anaerolineaceae bacterium | reverse complement strand
GGGCACTATTCACTCAATGAATGAACCGCCTCCCGAATTAGTATTGAGTAGTATCAAAAGGTTGGACGATCTGCTTGAAAAAGCAGAACCTTATTTACACCCGATTGACGAAGCTGAATCATCGGAATGAAATATAGTAAGCACCGGTAATTTTTAAAGTATCTCTTTTATAAAGATGAACAGCATCTCAGGAAACCAATATGACCCTTATTGATCAGTCAATAATTTCGATTCAGAAAGATAAAGCGCTAAAAGATTCTGAAACACGCTATCGAAGGCTTTTTGAAACAGCTCAGGATGGAGTATTAATTCTGGACGCCGACTCCGGTGAAGTTACTGATGTCAATCCCTTTTTAATCAAAATGTTGGGTTATTCGTATGAAGAATTTATGGGGAAAAAATTATGGGAAATCGGCTCTTTCAAAGACATTATGGCAAGCCGAAAAGCCTTTCGGGAATTGCAAAATAAAGAATATATTCGTTATGAGGATCTGCCGCTTGAAACCAAGACAGGGCAGAGTATGGATGTGGAGTTCGTCAGCAATATCTACCTGGTTGAAAACAAACGGGTGATCCAATGTAACATTCGGGATATCTCCGCACGTAAACTGGTTGAAAAGGCTTTAAACGTCACCCAAAAAGAACTAGAAACCAGGATCCAGACAGATAGAACTGCCGCTTTGGCAAAGGCGAATGAAGCTCTGCAAGTGGATATTACAGCACGCAAACAGGTAGAAGCGGTTCTAAAAGAAAAAGTAAAGGAATTACGCCGTTTGGCGACGGTAGTAAGCGATTCAAATGACGCGATCATTTTACATGACCTTAAGGGGAAAATATTGGCCTGGAATCGCGGAGCCACCCAAACCTACGGTTACGCCGAAGCTGAAGCACTGAAAATGAATGTTCGAGATATTGTGGCTGAGAATGATCGTGAAACGGCACTCTTACTAATTGAGAGAGTTTCACG
>PMIV01000141.1:191-444 GCA_003158355.1 Anaerolineaceae bacterium | reverse complement strand
CTGGAATCACGGCGCCAAAGAGACTTACGGCTACACCGAAGCCGAAGCGCTGGGGATGAACGTCAGAGACATTGTGGCAGAACCAGACCGTGAAGCAGCATTAACACTCATTAAAAGAATAAAACAAGGTGAGGTTGTCAAATCATTTGAGTTGCGCAGGATCACTAAGGATGGCCGGATCCTGGATGTGTGGCTGACCACAACTTTGATCACGGATGAAAAAGGCAATCCGGTGGCGATTGCCACGACCGAA
>PMIV01000141.1:0-184 GCA_003158355.1 Anaerolineaceae bacterium | reverse complement strand
TTTGTACGATTTCGATGGGAAGATCCTGGCCTGGAACCACGGCGCCAAAGAGACCTACGGTTACACCGAAGCCGAAGCGCTGGGGATGAACGTCCGAGATATCGTGGCAGAACCAGACCGTGAAGCAGCCTTGATGTTAATTAAAAAGATCAAGCAAGGGGAAATTGTTAAATCATTCGAGTTG
>PMIV01000093.1:362-4876 GCA_003158355.1 Anaerolineaceae bacterium | reverse complement strand
GCGGAAGAATTCGAAATTCCCTACTCCATTGAAGCATTACCCAAAAGCTCCGGCACAGATGCGATCTACATGCAAATTGTCGGCAGCGGCATTCCCTGCGCTGTGATCGGCATTCCGCTGCGTTATATGCACACCCCGGTAGAAGAAGTGGTGCTGACCGACATTCAGCGTACCGGGCATTTGTTGGCGGCTTTTGTGAAAAATCTTGAACTGGACACACTTGAGCTCCTTGCCAGGGAGATGCGGCCATGACCGAAAAACCATTAACCATTGATAATGAACAAATATCCCTGCTGGAAAAACTTTGCAATGCAGTTGGTGTTTCCGGCTGCGAAGGCGAGATTCGCAAGATCATCTTTGCTGAACTTGAATCAGTTGCGGATGAGATCAAGGTGGATGCGCTGGGCAATGTTCTGGTAACGCGCCTGGCTCACACTGGAACCAAGCCCCTGCGCGTGATGCTGGATGCACACATGGACGAAGTCGGCTTCATGATCGTTGCCGATGAAGGAGAAGGATTATATTCCTTCGAAACCGTCGGCGGCATCGATGAGCGCCAGCTCCCCGGTAAACCGGTCTGGGTGGGCAGCGAACATATCCCCGGCGTCATTGGCGCCAAACCCATTCACCTGGTCGAGCCGGAAGAACGTCTCAGCGCTATTTCAAAATCCAGCCTGCGTATCGATATTGGTCCAGGCGGCGCCGGAAAAGTCAAAGTGGGCGATTATGCCGCCTTTGCCACAAACTTCATGCAAATTGGTCCCAGTCTGCGCGGTAAAGCCCTGGATGATCGGTTAGGGGTCGCCACACTGATCGAACTGGTTAAGCACGCCCCTGCCAATGTCACCCTGCTGGTTTCTTTTGCCGTCCAGGAAGAGATCGGTGGGCGCGGTGCCAGGGTGGCCGCTTATTCCTTTGACCCCAACCTGGCCATCGCCGTGGATTCCACCCCGGCCTTTGACCTGCCCAGAGAAGATAACGAAGAGAACACGGTCTATAACTGCCGTCTTGGGGCCGGCCCGGCCATTTATCTTTCTGATGCCGGAACTGTTTCTGACCCCCGCTTGATCCGCCTCATCACCCAGACTGCAGAAGCGCTTTCCATCCCCTACCAATTCCGCCAACCCGGCGGCGGCGGCACGGATGCCGGCGCCATCCATAAGGTGCGCGCGGGTATCCCCAGTGTCTCTATTTCCATCCCCGGCCGCTATGCCCACACCGCCAACCTCCTCGCGAATACCGGCGATTGGCAGAATACCCTGCAGCTCTTGCATGCCGTTCTCGAAAAATTGACTCCGTCAGTGCTGGCTGGCGAACGTGATTAGCCGTTTATTACCCTGGAGTATACTTACTCACTGTCAGGAGATTTCATGAAAGAGATCATTCAAAAACTTGTGGCGATCCCCGGCCCTTCGGGATTCGAAGGTCGAGTTCGAGACGCCATTCAGAATGAAGTAAAACCCTATGCGGATTCTGTTCAGATCGATGCCCTTGGTAATTTGATCGTCACTAAAGGCAAAAAATCTGCCAACGGCAAACGAATCATGCTCGCTGCTCATATGGATGAGATCGGTGTCATCGCTACTCATATCGATAAAAAAGGCTTCGTGCGTTTTAGCAACCTGGGCTATCTCTTCGCGCGCAATTGCATGGCAGCTCATGTCTCCTTCTTAAATGGTGCGCGCGGGGTCGTCAATGGCGATCATCTTGAAGACGCCTCAAAGCTGCATTCGCTCGACCAATTCTTTATTGACGTTGGCGCCACTTCCCCAAAAGACTGCCCGGTAAAAATTGGCGACGTGGGCGTTTTTGAACGACCTGTGATCGACCTGGGGAAAAGGCTGATCTCAAAAGCATTGGATGATCGCATTGGCTGTGCCATCCTGGTGAAAGCCATTCAACAGATAAAAGAATCTCCCAACGAGCTGGTTTTTGTATTCACCACCCAGGAAGAAGTCTCCAACCGCGGAGCCACCCCCGCTGCTTACCGGGTGGATCCCGATTTGGGTCTGGCTGTGGATGTCACTGATGTGGGTGATACACCTACCGGCAAAATGGAAGTCTCTCTTGGGAAGGGTCCCGCCATCAAGGTCAAAGACGGCGGCATGATCGCCGATCCGCGAGTCGTAAGATGGATGACCGACACGGCCGAGAAGGCCGGCATCCCTTACCAAATGGAAATACTGCTAGGCGGCACAACAGATGCCCGTACGATCCAACTGACTCGCGCCGGTGTCCCGACAGGCTGCCTCTCCATCCCCACCCGTTATATTCATTCGCCGGCAGAAATGATCGATCTGGAAGATGTCGAAAATTCTCTCACTTTGCTTTTGGACCTGCTCAGGAACCCAGTCGAAATTAAATGACCGATAGTTTTTTTCCCTCGACGCAGAAAAAATTCTATGGAAAGCAGCCATGCCTGATCCTGCTCATTCCTGTACTCTTGATGTTTTTTTTGGCAAGCTGCCAGGCTCAAAATCCGACATCTGCCTCCACACAATCCATCCCACAGGCAGCAAGCAGCACTCCGGTGAATACTTCATCCACGCCGACAGCCGTTTCGCCGGAAGCCAACACATTGGTCATCTGGCTTCCGCCGCAATTTGATCCTGAAACCAACACTCCCGCCGCAGTTCTCATCCAATCACGTTTGAATTCATTTCAAAAAAAGTATCCGCAATGGACGGTCGTCGTACGTCTTAAAGCTGTAGATGGCAGAGGCGGCCTTTTAGATTCACTGGCCAATACCTCCATGGCTGCGCCCGAAGCTCTGCCTGCCCTGGTAGCGCTGCAATCTCAGGATTTGGAGTCTGCTGCGCTCAAGGGGCTTCTGCTTCCGCTGGACGAAAAAATTGAATCCAGTGCTGGTAATGACAGACTGCCTTATGCAGCCCAAATGGGAATGGTCCAGGGAAAGAACTTCGGCATTCCTCTGGCAGGCGACGCATTGGTCTTGGTCTATCACCCCCTGCAATCGCCCTATCCCCCCAGCTCCTGGCAAGAACTTTCTTCACAGCGTAAACCGGTTATTTTCCCCGCTGCTGACCCTGACTCGATCGTAGTCACCACAATTTATCAGGCTGCCGGCGGGAACTTACTCAACCAAAACAATCCACCGGTTTTGGAAGCCGCTCCTCTGCAAAAAAGTTTTGCAATTCTCAATAACGGTACCCAATCAGGTGCGTTCCCGATCTGGATATCTCAATACAGTACTTTCACCGATGCCTGGAATGCTTATGCCCATCAAACATCCGCTTACGCTATCGTTTGGTCTTCTCAATATTTGCACGATCAACCTGTTGGCAGCGAAATGACCACTTTGCCGGCGTTTAATTCAAAGCAGATCACTCTGGCTCGCGGCTGGGTATGGTGTATCCCTGCAATGAATAAGCAGCCTCAAGATGCGGTTACATATTTGTTGGAATACTTTTCAGATCCAGATTTCATCAATGACCTTGATCAAGCAGCGGGTTTTTTACCGGTGAACACCAGCGGTTTGGATGCAATCACAGACGCTCAGCTTAACCAAACAATCACCAAAATCACTTCTTCGGCTCAACTTTTACCCACCAGCAGTACAATTAACACGATCAGTCCAATATTGGAAAATTCTACAATTCAGATAATCAAAAAACAAGCCTATTATCAACAAGCGGTTGATCAGGCGTTAAATCTTTTCAAAAAATAAATTTTGAGGCCAACAATGAATCCTCTAAAAAAACTGCGACCAAAATTAAATATTTACCCAGGCTTACTTTCCCGCATTTTATTGGTGATCGTGGTCATTTTTATGATCGGAGTAACCATTTGGATCAGCGGCCCCCTACCCGAGCGCGATGAAACTGGCGCGATCATTACTCCTCAAGCCACCGCCACAAGTAATTTGCCGAATGCCAGGAGTAGAATTGCGCCAGATATTCTTGAAACCACGCCTACATCCGGAGTGATCCTCGCCGGTCTGGGTGTAATTACCATCATTTTAGTAGGAACTGCAATTTCAATTAAAAGTCAGCAATGATCGTTTAGCGGTCAAAGATGAATAAAGGAATGAGCATTTCGGATCGGTTCAATCCGCCGTGTCTACCCAGAAGCGCATTTTCTTTACGCGCCCAGTGAAGGTAAGCGTCATTCCTGGCGATTAAGATCAAATCCCCCAACCGTGAAGACAACTCAGCGTGGTAAGGAGCCGGTCCAAATAACCCGGCAGCCACAGCCTGACCGGTCTGTAAAACCATAAAGCTCCCCGGCCAATTTTTATCTAAAATTTCACGAACTTTTTCTTCATATCCCGGACGAATGTGCAGGTAAGGCATGCGGCTTTCTCCGGTGGGCAGCAAGTGCAAGCAGTTCACCAACTCTGGTGTCTGCTGCACCCGATTCTTTGCCTGCACGACGGAGGCTTTCTGCCCATGATCCGCCGTGACCAGCACCAGGGTCTTCTTTTTTGCGTTTTGCTTGAGCTGAGCAGCAAAACGGCACAGCCCACGCTGAAAACTGCGGAATTCCTGCTTCAC
>PMIV01000093.1:0-329 GCA_003158355.1 Anaerolineaceae bacterium | reverse complement strand
CCTGACCGTGCAATGGAGTTATGCTGCAAGACAATAGGTTCTATTCCGGCCTGGGTGAGGAAAGGACCCAGGGTAGGAACGGTCAAGAATGTTTGCGGGTCAAAACCAGCCTGGCGCAGACTGCCAATAGGTCCATCAAAGAAAGATGGCATATGCGTGATCATATTGGCAGCCAAATTGTATTCGCGCAGCCACATTTCATAGCCGGTGATCCCATGCTGCGCCGGAGCACATCCCGTCCAAAAAGCGGTTAACGCGGCCGAAGTCGTTGAAGGCACAATAGAGGTCATCGGCAAAAGACAGCTTTCTGCCAACAGATCCTGCCAGGG
>PMIV01000258.1:11571-12628 GCA_003158355.1 Anaerolineaceae bacterium | reverse complement strand
AAAAAGCCGGCCTATCAGGTCGGCTTTTTTTGGTTTTTACAAAATTATTTCAGGTGGAATCTTGGATTCAAAGTTACTTTTCCGGCTACGATATCAGCCTGGAGAGCGGTGATCTCTGCTTTCAAATCAGCGGGGATCTTGGAATCTGTGTCATGATATGGCGCAAGTGCAACACCGGAATTGGATAAGTTACCAATTATCACACCACCCTTGAATGTACCGTCTTTGACTGCTTTGATGGTATCGAGAATGGTTGTGTCCATACGTTTCATAACGGAGGTCAGCAGGATGGGGCGATAGGAAGCATTTTCATCGGGCAGATACCAATCGGAATCAACACCAATGATATAGACGCCACCACGTTCCAAAGCTGCGGCTGCGGCACCATAACCAACAGGGCCAGCAACTGGCATAATGACATCAGCTTTTTCATCCATCATTGAATTAGCAATATCTTTGCCTTTAGTCTGATCGGTGAAGCTGCCAGCGAAAGTACCCTTGGTGGCATCAGTTTCATTGGCGCCAAGAACTTTCACGGTCGTACTGTGTTTTGTATTGTAAGCATCAACACCACGAGCGAAACCATCCATAAAAATGGTGACAGAGGGGATTGGTAGACCGCCAAAGGTGCCAACTACACCAGATTTGGACATACCGGCAGCAAGATATCCAGCCAGGTAGGAGGCTTCATCCGTCTGGAAGACCTGTCCGCTGACGTTTGCAATTGCAGGACTGTAGGAATCATCTACGATGGCGAAATTAACAGTGGGATTTGCAGTGGCTGCTTTTTTGATTGCATCCTCAAGCAAATATCCGGTTCCAATGATGAGGTCACATTTACCATCGATCATGGATTGGATATTCTTATCGTAATCAGCAGCGCTGTTGGAGGTCAAATATTTTCCGTCAGTGCCTAACTGAGATTGGGCATCGGTGATGCCTTTCCAGGTGGTTTCATTGAAAGATTTATCGAAAACTTTTGGAATATCAGTGACCATGCAGGCTAAAACTTTTTTACCTGCTGTAGTTGCTGCAGGAGCTGCTGTTGTTGCTGCAG
>PMIV01000258.1:0-11564 GCA_003158355.1 Anaerolineaceae bacterium | reverse complement strand
AGTAAACACTTTCTTAGACATTAGCTTCTCCTCCTAGAGAATTAGGGAAAATCGGTGAAATACACCACCGTTTCTAGAGTATAACGTCTTTTATTTGGTGATGCAAGATGAAATTAATCACCCATATGCGGTTGAATAGCAGTTTTTGGTTCACCGCGTTTTACAAAAATCATGCATATGAAAGCAGCAAACAGAAACAGGGGACTGACCAGCATGACGAGATTGTACATTGACCCACTCAGTTGAATTACCCAGCCATACATGATCGGGCCAATGATGGCTGCTAAAGTGGCAAACAGATAGTAAAGACCGGTAAAGGTACCATTATGGGTTTCATCAGTCATATCAATAACCATTGGCAGACTGTTAATGTTGACAAAGGACCAAGCAATACCGGTTCCCATTAAGATCAGTCCAACGACAGGAATTTTTCCTAAGATCGGTAATTTAGTCACAACATGCGTCAAAGATGTGACTGGTACAAAGAATAGAGAAGCAATAGCAACGCTCATCAGGATGATTCCCACCATGATCGTACGCTTGCGGCCAAATCCGCGTCCGAAATAGCCGGCGGGTAAGGCAAATATGACAAACAGCAATGACATTTGCCCGAGCAAAAGAGATCCATCGGAAGCGCTTAATTTAAGATAGTTAACTGCATACAAAGTGAAGAGTGCCTCAATCCCGGAGTAAGCGATGAACCAAAAAAGAATTGCAAATAGGAGAAATAGCGGGCTTTTTTCTTCTGCCTTAAAAATCTCTCTGAGCGATTTGAACAAATCAGGTTTTTCTTCATCGCTAGGTGGAAAAACTTTCGGTTCTCGAATAAAAATAAAGACTAGCAGTGCTGAAATGATAACCAGAACGGATCCGAGCAGAAAAGGATATTCCGGATTCATATCATATAATTTGGCACCACCCAGAAAAGCGATGATTGCTCCCAATCCGCCCATTAAATTGATGATGCCATTGGCAACCGAACGATGTTTGGAAGGGGTAATATCTGGCATCAAGGCAATTACCGGTGTGCGCCAAATTGCCATACTCAAAAGCAGCAATAATGCTGCTAGGAAGAAGACGAATAGACTTTTGGCCACTGGTAAAAGGACAAAGGCGACCGCTGCAACAGGAGCTCCAACTAAAATAAAGGGTAAACGGCGGCCAATTCTGGTGCGCAAGTTATCTGACCATGCGCCAACTGCAGGTTGGATGAAAAGGGCAGCAATGTTATCCAGGGTCATGAAAATACCAATGAACCCGGCCGCGAGCGCAAAACGATCTTGCAGGAAAATGGGCACAAAGGCGTTGTAAACACTCCAGATTACACTGACACCAAAAAATCCCAGGCCTAGCAAGAACGTCTTTCCATAACTAAACTTCATTTTATTTTCCTTTCCTTTTTCATTTTTTTAAGCGGATGTCTAACTTGAAAATGGATTGTTTTTTTGGTTTATTGTTTTATGGAGTGCTCTTTGTCCTCTTTCTTTTCCTGATTTAATTTATCCATATATTTTTGGTCATTTTTTGTAAATGGAAAATCACGAAGCAAATCGGGGCGGTTGGTAAAAGTTCGCCGTAGGGATTGTTCCCTTCGCCATTTTTGAATCAGGGCATGATTCCCCGAGAGCAGTACTTCTGGAACGTGCCAACCCCGGAATTCTTCCGGTTTGGTGTAATGAGGGTATTCCAATAGTCCAGAAGCAAAGGAGTCATCTTCAGCGCCGTCCGGGTCGCCCAGTACACCAGGGATAAAGCGGGCAATGGCATCGAGCAAGATGAGCGCAGGTAATTCTCCACCCGTGAGAACATAGTCACCGATCGAGATTTGGTCAGTTATGAGATGCTCCCGGATGCGCTCGTCGATCCCTTCGTAACGGCCGCATAACAACCCCACCTGCGGCAATTGAGCAAACTCGCGGGCTATTTTTGCAGAAAATGGTCTTCCCTGCGGAGAAAGAAGAATTAACGGACAGACTGGAGGATTCCCAAGAATAGCTTCTACCGCGTCAAAAATGGGAGGGGCTTTCATGACCATACCCCCGCCGCCCCCATATGGAGTATCATCGGTGACGTGGTGTTTATCCGGGGCCCAATCGCGAATATTATGTAATTCCACCTGGATCAATTGGTTTTGTTGAGCTTTTTGAAGAATACTTGCTTCAAGATAGGGCGCAAAAACAGCGGGAAAAAGGGTAAACACATCAAATCGCATAGAATCATTCTAGCGACAAGCGAATAATCTGACAAGGATAAATGTCCTACAATCATAATAGTTTGTGGTTCTTGTCTGACTTTCGCAATTAAGGTACACTAAGCACATGGACGGAAAAGCTAAAAAACAACGCATACAGTTTGATTTTAAAAAAGTGGGGTTTGTTGTTACTGCCATTGTGCTTTTCTTTTTAGTAATGGACCTCAATAATCGTCTCAATGAACTTTCACGATTAACTTCACAACGAAACGATGCTGAAGTAGTGGTGACCAGTCTTCAGCAGACCGTGGTTGTGTTGAAAACTCAGATCGGTTATGCCACTTCTGAAGCTGCTGTAGAAAATTGGGCATATGAAGAAGGCCACATGGTGCGGTCTGGTGAGAATTTGATCATCCCCGTTGAACCTGCCGGAGCTACTCAGGCCCCGTTGGTGGTGACCACACCTGAAACTACAACGGTGTCAAATTGGTCAATTTGGGAAGCGTTGTTCACCGGGAAATAAATTAATCTCCTGCGGGTTTATTTTTTATGTTTTAAAAATCCTGTCACTCCATCAATATAAAGTAGAACCGCACCGAATTCGTTTATTCATTTTGTCACTATTTATTATGGTATGATATTCAAATATAGACTTGAAAACAATTCTCGACCGTATCAGATTAATCTAGTAAAATTGTTGGCTTCGTGCGAAATCAAAGACTTTTTAGATAGGGAAAATAATGAACAATAAAAATTCACCCAAAAGTGTGATCAGTAAATTTGAAAAACGGCGGCAAATGATGCCTTTTTTCCTTGGAGCTCTGGCGGGATTCCTGGCATTGTTGGGCATTCTCATCATAGTGATGCTGGTTGCCGGGGCAAATAATCCGATATCCGGGTTGTTCGCTACAAAGACTCCCACTCCCACCGTTACATTCACTCCTTCGCCTTCTCCGCTACCTTCGGATACTCCAACCATTACTCCTACTGCGGGTCCGACTGAGACTCCTCAACCGGCGGGTATGCAGAGCTATGTAGTGGTTTCGGGAGATAATTGCGTCTCAATTTCCACCACTTTCAAGGTGGACCTCGAATTATTACTGGCAATGAATAATTTGGACCAATACTGCAGCATTATCCCCGGGCAAACACTCACCATTCCGGCTCAAGGTCAAACTATGCCGACACGGACGCCAATTGCCACGGGTCAACCTCGTGGAACAACCATTAGCGTCAAGGTTGAATCAGGTGATTCTGTACAATCTTTGGCTAGCGAATTTGACAGCACAGTGGCTGATATTTTAGCTCGCAACAAACAACTTACTGACCAAAATGCTATTCAGGTCGGTCAAATTCTAACTATTCGCATTAATCTAGTCACTAAGACGCCGACTTTGGCGCCGACAAGTACACCAGCGGCCATTGGGACAAAACTTCCGACAACAACACCCAGACCGACACAGACACCATAATTGATCTACTCAAAACCCCTTCTGAAATCAGAGGGGGTTTTCATTTATTATTTGTTCGATTTTAGCAAGCACCAAAGGGTCAAGCTCTGATTTTTGTCTTGCCATTATCAATGGGATCGATCGACATGGGTCAAGTGATGCCAGCGCTGCAGCAGCGGAGGCGCGGCAAACAGCATCTTGATCTGAGGCAAACACTTGAATGAGTGATTCCGAGGCATTTTTTAGTTGGAGGTTGCTTATTACTGCGCAAAGGTTGCGAACCCATCCGCGCCGTTTGGCTCGATAAATGGCTGAGTTTTGGAAGTGGGATTTAAATTCAATATTGTTGCCGGTGAGCTCTGCGATCATTTCCGCTTCATCCATTTGAGCAAGCGCTTTTGATTGCGCCATTACTTTTTGGTTCCAGGGGCAGGTAGATTGGCAAATATCGCAGCCAAACAAGTGGTTCTCAAGGTGAGCGATCTCTGGGCTGGGGATCAAATTTTTGTTTTCGATGGTCAGCGTTGAAATACAGTGGCGTGCATCAATTTCACGCTGAGCTAAAATACATTGCGTAGGGCAGGCATCCAGGCAGGTATGACATTTGCCACATAGATTTTGGGTAAATGGCAGATCTGCGGGGAGTTCTTTATCAAGAAAAAGTTCGGCCAATACGAAGGCTGACCCATGCTGCGGAGAAATCACACAGGAATTACGTCCGATCCAACCCAGACCGGCACGGACAGCCAATTCTCGTTCAAGTAGCGGACTGCTGTCGCAAAAGATCTGGGTTTGAATTGGTCGAGCAAACAGTGCAGGCAAGTCATCCACCAATTCGTGTATCTTATTTGGGACCAGAAGGTGGTAATCGATATCCCCTGCATATCCGGCAATTTGGCCGCCCAAATCAGTGGAAGTAGAGCGGTTCAAAAGGTACGGCCAGGCAAACACAATGATCGACTTCACCCAGGGGGCCAAACGAATGGGGTCTTGCCGTAAAGAAAGATGCCTTTCTGAAGCCAGGTAGCTCATTTCCCCATGGTAATTTGCCTTCAGCCAGTTTTCGTATCGGCAAAAGTTTTCCAAAGGTTGATTGGTGGTGACCCCACATAAACAAAAGCCAAGGCTAAACGCCCTGGCTTTGATGAGCTCTTTTATTTCAGAAAGGTTTAAATCACCTGCTGCCATATCAATTATGGGATAGGAGTGCTGGTGAGCACAACCGATGTAGTTGGTGCAGGTGTCGAAGCTGTAGAACCAACAGTAAAGACAATGCTGCAGGGATCACCAAACAAAACGCCATTTGCAGAAAATAGCTTCCACCAACTGGTGTAAGTGCCGTTTGAAGACGGGGCAACAAAATCGAGGCTGATTTTAACCGATTCGCCAGGTTTTACATCATTGGGGAGATTGACTGAGAGAGCGTTATTTTTGGCTTCGTTGACTCCGTCAAAATAAACTAATTTGTAATTTGTAGTCCAGGTTGTTGTGCCGGTGTTGACAAAGAGCCAGGTCTTGGTAAAGGTTGAACCGGGTGTAAGTGTGGTGCCGTCAGGAATAGTGATATCTTGCGAAAATTTGGACTGATCTCCACTAACACCTCCAGAGGCATAGGTGGGGTACAGCGTTTTTGTAGGTGTTGAAGTAGGCCCTGATGGGGTATCGGTAGCCGGAACCATGGTGGGTGTAGCGGTTGCGGGAATAGTTGGTGTCGCCGAGGGGGTTAATAGGGACACCTGGGTTAATTGAGCCTGTACAGTTTGAGCAATTACTGTGATTTGTGCGTTTGGATCTTGGGTGGGTGATGCTGTTCCGCAGGCTGAGATCAGCACTGCTGAAATTGTCAACAGAATCCCCGCTAATAATAAATTTCTTTTCATCTTAGATTCTTCCTCCAAAAATAACATCTCTTTGATTGTCGAGCACGATGGAGAGATTGTCAAGGGAGGATTAAGCGAAAATTAATTATGAAAAGGGATTAAGAAAGAATCTGAGTCTGTCGGTTTGGGTTGCACGTTCGTAAAACCCTGTCTACCGCTGAAGGAGATAAAAGTAATTGTACCTGGAGCAATGGAAATTTCGGTAGTATAGGTATGAGAGTTATTCAAAAATGAAACCTTGTAATTCCCTATGGGTAGATCGCCAAGAACGAGGTTTTCAGAAAAATAAGGGTCATTTTGTATTGTCTGGGCAGCATAGGTGAGCATATTCCAAGTCTTGCCGCTGGATTCTGATTTTAACTTCACAGTTTGTGAGGTAAGGTAATCTCCAAAGTTGTTTTTGAATCGGCCAACCAAAACACCATAGTCAGTGGGGGGAACCATCCACAATTCGGGGTTTTGCACTGAATAAGCATCGCCTTTTTCGAGGCGGACTTCAAAATGAACATGGGGGCCGGTGGTATTGCCCGTGATTCCCACCAGGCCCAATTGATCACCGGCTTTTACCGTTTGACCGATTTTGACAGTGATCTTTTCCATATGCGCGTAGACGGTCATTAATGACCGCCCTGAAAAGCTGAAGTTATGTCTGACCACCACAGCCAGCCCGTATGGATCAGCTGTGTTGCCCCCGCCCAAAGCCAAACCATATCCGGTAAACACTACTTTACCATCGCCGGCTGCCAGAATTGGCGTATGCATGGGCGCATCGATATCAACCCCGGTATGTGGATTCTCCGTCTCGGCATCTTGATAGCCGTAACGGTAATTGGGTAGTGGCCAGTTTACAGAAGTGACGGCAATTGGTCTGTATAAATAAAAATGGTCGTGGGGGCTTAACGCATAAGGAACGGGTAGGAGTGATGGCCGCCAACTGGATACCGGCTTAGGACCCGGTTCTGGAAAAGTAAGTTTCAGCGGTGCAGCCGGTGTGATCTGGCTGGAAGGGTTTATAGGGGTGGCAGAACCGGTGATGATCGAATCAGCATACACCGATCGAGAAACGAGCAGGAATACAAGAATTGATATAAAGAGAGAAGCAAACAACCTTTGTTTGTTTCTTCTGATAAATTCGGAGAACGACCGTCTCAATAAAGTTTTCAATCATTCCTGCCAATCATTTTGTAGAACTCAGTGATTGGATGGCGTCTGAGGGGTAAAGTTCAAGCATGGCATCTGTCCAGGTTAACCCCTGGGCATAGATCAATTGATTAAAAAGAATTCCAGGATAGTAATAACGCCAGTCGGCTTGTGAGGGGGAGCGATCCCATCCATACCGATTGGCAAATTCGGTGAAGTCGACCCAGTAACCTGCGGGGATGGCGGCAACTTTACCGCCATTCTCATAGGCTTCGGGATCGCTGTCAAACCTGGATGAAAAATCCCAAACTGCGGTTTCCATAGGCTTTCCGCAGCTTCCATCTTGTTTTATACATTTGAGCCACATACGCCAATAGGTTAACCCATTGAAATCTTCACGACTGACTGCCATCCAACCAGCATCCATGGGTACGGTATTCACATCGATGGCACGACCGGTATATAACCAATTTTGAGTCAAACCGGGTGAATCCTTGGAGGTGAGGGGAAGATAAGCATTTTCGAGGCTGGCAAGGAAATCCCAACCCGTTTTTTCACCAATGCCCTGGCGTAACGCGATAAAGGCTTCATTGGCTGCATCGGCCAGATAGGCTTGCGGGACGTCGACATCATCCAGTTTAACAACTCCTTTGCGCCCAGTAGCGGATAATGGCAGAGTCAAAGCGGGTGAAAAAAGTGCCATGGGGGCAGGCAAGTTTTGCTGATTAACGAAATTTGTGATTGATTGACTTTTTTCGGTTGAAACCCAGGCCAGGGAATTAACTTCCGATGTGGTTTGCACCGGAGAAAGGAATATTGTTTTATCTTGAATTTGGTAGGCAACCAGGTAATGAGCATTTACCTGATCTAGAGTAGCCATTATGGAAGAAGCATCCGGAGACCACACGGGATGACAGCCCAGACCAATTTCTCGAGGCAAAGAATTTTTCTGAGCTATTTCAAGGATTTCAATGTGGGATTCAGAATTTTGTTTACACCAAGCTAAAGTGGATCCATCGGGAGACCAATTTGGGTAACGATACTCGGCTTGGTCAGCGACTGCCAATTTTGTAAAACGATTTTCTATCGACTGCAGGTCAGCCAGCCAGAGTTCATTTTGGCCGCCACGATCGGTAATAAATGCGATGGTATGGCCGTCTGGCGACCAGGCTGGATCGAAATTGTTACCGGATTTAGCAGTAAGTTGGATAGGAGCAGCGGTTGGGTCACTTATTGATTGTACGATCAGGTCAAGGTTTTCCCCATCCAGGGTTTGATAAATGAGATATTGACCATCCGGAGACCAGGAAGGAGAACCGTCGTAAGTTTTCGTCTGGGTAACGGGCTGAACAGTGTTTGACTTAAGGTCAATAATATAAATATCCCATTGACCGTTGCGATTGGAAGAAAAGGCGACTTTTGTACCATCCGGACTAAGAGCTGGATCTTCATCATCCCAGTTACCATTCGTCAAACGAGTCATTGGAGTGAATTCAGGCCCATAAACGAATAGGTGTGAATATACTCCATCGCCCATAGAGAAGATGACCAACCCGGATGATTTTGCTGAAACAGCTATCGGGGCAGCAGGGATGAGTAAAGATGTCGAAACCTTGGTGGGTTCAATAGTTGATATTTCGAGGCTGGGAATCACTGGTACTGCAATCGAGTCCGAGGTCTCGGTTGGTTGGGTAGGCAAGGGAGAAGCGGTCTTTTTGGCTGGGCTGCAACCAACCAAAAAGATACACATCAAACTCAGCAGCAGAATTTTTATCGGGAATAAACGGTATTGGCTGTGCTGGTTCTGCATATTTTACTTTTCCTCACCTTTGTCATCTTGATTATTGGTTTGCATCCCAGAACAAGGAAGGGTTTATTGGTAAAAACACTTCTGATAGAGCCCAGATGCAATAATTGTACCGTTCTTCTTCCGTGGAGTCAGAACCATAGTCGGATATTGTGCCAAATTTGGCATTCGAAGGCCCTACACGAATTTCCAAATGCAAATGCTCAATGCTCACGCTAGAATTTCCGGTTGCCCCGATCGCGCCGACAACTTCTCCGCATTGCACTTCATCACCAGGCCGCAAAGTGGGAGTGTTCTTCATGTGCGCGTAGAGAATATAGACAGATTTAGAGTCTGATGACCAGGAAATGCGAGTTTGATCTGGCTGGCAGGAAGAACGAGACTTGATCTCATCATCCGAATACGGATTGCCGATCTTTATTTGCTTGATCAATGCAGGGGTCAGAGAATCAAGTGGAGTTTCGATCATGATCATATTGCCATATGGAAAGCGATTATTCACCACCAGGGCAACTTTCCCAGGCAAAACAGCCTGAATTGGATGGTCGTCATCCGTGGTAAGCCCTTTGAAGCTATAGAAACCCAGGTCAACAGCCGGGTGGTTTTTATCGCCGTCTGGCCCTTCGCTGAACGGGTATTTAAGAATGAAGGGGTTGGAAGTGATCAGGCGCAGATCGGTCAGGTCAATGGATTGTAAAGGTGAACAAACCCCGGAAATAAGTGGAACAGAAGTTGCGGTAGGAGTGGCAGTTGGCGTTAATGTTGGAGATTGAGTTGGGGTCTCGGTGAGAATAATTGTCGGTGTAGCAGGAGTTGTAACCTGTTGGCTGCAGCCGCTCAAGGTTAAGATCAAGAGGAGTGAAACGTGCCAATATTTTTGCATGGGCAAATGATACAACTACTTCTGATTTCCGATGAGTGTTTCAGCCTGGGAAAACGCACTTTCATCCAGGTAACTCAGCTCGCACCACAGTTTGAGAGGAAACTTAACCTGTGACTGGCGGATATGCATGGTAAAAACCATGCGCGGACCAAAATTCTCCAAAATTGTTGTACGGCTGAGTTCTACATTGTCCGCATCGGTAAGTGTCAATTCGAGGTCTGGATGAGTGGCTCCGTTGGTGAGTTCAACAGTAACCTTCACTTTGCGGCAATCTTCTGAAAGGATTCCGTTTAGTTGGGAGATGCTTGCCGGTTCATCAGGTAGGGTACGTTTACGTTCAGGAAGCTGGGCTTCGCTCATGTTTAGATCCTAAAAGGGAGTAGTGTTTATTGATTAATTTTACGACATTCCATATAGAACCGTTTTTCATAGGCCTCGCCCATTGAAAATGTCTTTCTGGGTAAGGCGCCATCTAGGATAACGGTCTTGAACAAGTCGCTCTTGGGCATGCCTGCCAGATAAAAGCCGACGTTGTCGGGTTTGCTACCAAGTTCACACACGACAATATCGCCGTGGACATAATCGATCGTACCTGCCCAACCAGATTTTAACCAGTTGTCTAAAAATGGCTGCAAAGTCCCCACCGATAAATTGGAGGCCGGATGTTTGATGATCACAACCTGAAAACCTTTGCTGGTGATCAGTCCAAAACGATGCTCGCCCTCCAATGGATGGTTCACCTGATCGACCATGCCTTTTCGATTCTTAGCCTGTGAAAAAGTGATTTCTTTGCCAAAATAGTGTTGAAGTGCTTGAGCGGGATCTTCTTTTACATTAAAGAGAACACGGTGAATAGGCTCAAACTCAAGGCCAGAATCATGCACATTTTCGATCTCAACTAAAGCATAACGGGCAGGATGATCTGGCCCTACTTTTGATTTGATCGCTTCCCAGATGGATTTGGCAGTTGCGAGAGAGTGATTGCCATCGCCGACTGCAAAAAGAAGTACTCCCTTTTCGGGAGCGACGTTATATTTCGCCTGAAAGACCTCAGGCTTTGCCAGCTCTTCAAGAGCACTCAGAAGCTGTTTTTCCAAATTTGCATCATTGATATAGCGTCCGCTCAGGTGACCGCTGTTTTGCATCAGGTCAAAATCATATGCCAGGGGCAGTGTGTCTTTTTGTTTTTCAATGGCAGAAAAAAGAGTATTCTGTGGATCATCAATGAGCACTAAAATATGAGGTATTTCCAGCGGAGCGCCTTCGCGAATTTTGATCCGCGGCGGAAGCCGGTCAAGAATGGTACCTTCAGTGGCTCGGATAAGTGATTGTGAGCCTTTATTGAAGTCGTATTTTTCGAGATCGAGGGCAAGCATTAAACCGTGGCGGGTTTTCCCATCTACGATACGCTCCACATAAATTAACCCCTCGTGAGAGATTAATGTACCATCATTAAGATAGGTTTCCATCATTTGCCGGGTCGTTTGGATGCGTTTTTTCTCTTCAGGGGTTCCTAAAAAGACTTCGGGTAAGATCATATGATAGGTAGAAGGAGATTCACCCACCAATTGCGCAACCTTTTGCCAGTATTCTGGCTGGGAAGTAAATTGATCACAGGCAATAACTGACCATTTGGTTGGATCAATATTGTTTGATGGGAGAAGAATATCAGGGATCTGTATGCCAACAGTGGGAAAGTTTCGCATGGGTACCTCTTGGAATAATGTAAAGATTAAGTTCACCCCATATTTTACCAGAGGAGTGCAGCCCCAGGCATTGACATTAATTAAAACAATCTTGGAAAAGTGTTGAATTACTTTTTCAAGATTGTTTAATCAAATTCGGTTTTTACATACCAGTCATGTATGCCAGACCCAGTGCACCTGGCCCTGCATGTGTGCCGATCACCGGGCTAATATCTGAGACAACGGCTTCACTCACCAACGTTGTGCTAAACCGGTGAATGGCGCTGTCGAGCAGTTGTGTGGCCTCCTCGGGGGAATTCCCATGGATCGCGCACAAACGCACAGGTCCAGATTCGTGTTCCAATTTTGCACTCACCAGATCAAGCAGACGCTCCAGTGTCTTGGAAAGGGTGCGCACCCGTTCTACTGCTTCGATTTGACCGTCGCGTAATTCCAACAGCGGTTTCAGACTCAAGGCAGTTCCTAAAAACGCAGCCGCTCCGCCGATGCGGCCGCCTCTTTTCAGA
>PMIV01000027.1 GCA_003158355.1 Anaerolineaceae bacterium | reverse complement strand
TGACAAAATTACGCGTGCTTTCTATTTTTGGGACCTGTCCCAGAGCCTAATGGTTTCTTGGCGAAACAAGTAAGGGAAATTATGACAAAATTACGCGTGCTTTCTATTTTTGGGACCAGGCCGGAAGCGGTGAAAATGGCTCCGGTGGTGCAGGCTCTGGCTAAAAACCCAGAAATTGAAGCGCGCGTTTGTGTCACTGCCCAACATCGTGAAATGCTCGACCAGGTGCTCGCGCTGTTTCATATCCTGCCGGATTATGATTTGAATTTAATGCGCCCTAACCAGACGTTAGCGGGTTTAACCGCTGAAATTCTCGAGCATATCGACCCCGTGCTGGCCGACGAACACCCCGATTGGGTGCTGGTGCAGGGCGATACCACCACGGTGATGGCGGCCGCACTGGCAGCTTTTTACCGCAACATCAAAGTGGGGCACGTTGAAGCCGGGCTGCGGACAGGCGATAAACATCAACCTTTCCCCGAAGAGATCAACCGCCGCATTGCCGGCACCCTGGCTGATCTGCATTTTGCCCCCACTGAATTGAGCCGGCAAAATTTGCTGCGCGAGGGCGTGGAAGACCGGCGGATTGCCGTCACCGGCAACCCGGATATCGATGCCTTGCTGCAAATCTCCAAAATGGAAGAGCCAGTTCAAGTTCAAAAGTGGTTAAAAGAGTGGGGTATCAGCGACGGCAGCGCCCGTTTGGTACTGGTCACTGCACACCGCCGTGAAAATTTTGGCGCACCGATCGAAGAGATTTGCGCCGGGTTAAAAGAACTGGCGCACCATTATTCCAATGCGGTTCAGTTCGTTTACCCGGTACATTTAAACCCCAATATTCAAGAGCCGGTTTATCGCCTGCTCGGAAGAGTCCCCAATATTCACCTGATGGACCCGCTGGATTACCTGCCGCTGGTTCACCTGTTGAAGGCTTCCACACTGGTGTTGACCGATTCCGGCGGGATTCAGGAAGAAGCGACCGGGATGGGAAAACCCACCCTGGTTTTACGCGAAAAGACAGAGCGCCCAGAGGGGGTGGATGCAGGTGTCTTGAAATTGGTGGGAACGGATGCGGCGAAGATCGTGGGCGAGACGCAAAAACTGCTTGATAATGAGCAGGCATACGCGGCCATGGCTCACGCTGCCAATCCATTTGGGGATGGACATGCTGCTGAACGAATTGTCAAAGCGCTGTTAAATTACCAAGAGAATTAACCCCGTTTTTTTGCCCCTTTCATCAAAAATGAGGTTTTAAATGGATAAAATTTGCTTACTGCCGCGAAAATTAGGATTGGGCGGGCCTGCCTCTTTTCAGGCTCGTCTGGCAGAGGCACTGCGGCTGCAAGGGATCAGCGTTACGTTCGACCCGGACGATATGGCGGTTTCGGCTATTTTAGTTGTAGGTGGCACCAAATATCTGGGCGAACTGATACGGGCACGCCGGCGCGGAGTGCGCATTGTGCAGCGCCTGAACGGAATGAACTGGGTTCACAAGCAAAAATTTACCGGACTCAAACATTATTTCAGGGCCGAGACAGGCAACTGGATCCTTTCGACCATACGCAAAAACCTGGCTGATCGTATCATCTATCAAAGCGAGTTCACCCAGGCTTGGTGGCAGCGCGCTTACGGTCCGAGCAAGGCTGCGGGAACGGTCATCTACAACGGCGTTGATCTAGAAGAGTACAACCCGGCAGGGGCAAATTCCAGACCAAGCGACCGTTACCGGATGCTCCTGGTGGAAGGTCACCTGGGCGGCGGTTACGAACAAGGGTTGGTTACCGCCGTCAAAGCTGCTGAACTTCTCAATCAACGGTTACGCCCGCTTGAATTGATGGTGGTAGGAGACGCGCCGCGGGCTTTGCGAGAGCAAGTGAAAACCGATCAGGTCAACATCATATACAGGGGTGTGGTGAAACGCCACGAAATTCCAGAAATTGATCGTTCTGCCCATGTTTTGTTTTCAGCCGACGTAAACGCTGCCTGCCCAAATTCAGTGGTTGAAGCGCTGGCTTGCGGTTTGCCCGTAGTGGGTTACGACACCGGGGCACTGCCTGAACTGCTGGTCAACGGCGCCGGGCGCATTGCTGCTTACGGCGGGGACCCCTGGAGGTTGGAAAAACCCAATCTGTATTCGCTGGTAGATGCTGCTCAAGAGGTTTTAAATAACCAGGCAGCATTTCGTGCCGCGGCCAGAAGTCAGGCGGAAGCGGCTTTTAACATTCAAACGATTGCCGAGAGTTACTGCAAGGTTCTATTAGAAGATTAAGCCATGACCGATCTGAACTCGTCCATCCTTCCCATTCTGCAAGCTCACCATCTGGATGGCCTCACTCTGGATGCAGATATGCAGGCTCCTTTTTACGAGGGGTTCTCGCTGGCAAATTTGCCAGGAAGCGTGTGCCGCTGGTTAGGTCAAAAAAATTGGCCTACTCCCGCATTGGACGAGATCTATGCGAAGAATTTTCAAGGGGAGTATGAACAGGTAATTTTAATTGTGGTTGACGGTATGGGGCTGGAGCTATTTCAGGAAATGGGTGGCGAGAGCGTCAGTGAGTTTCAACCCTGGCAGGATCTGTTGGCAGAAAGCTGTCTTTTGCCGATGACCTCTATTGTGCCTTCAACGACTTCGGCCGCGTTAACCGCTTTTTGGACGGGATGTGCTCCGGCGCAGCATGGGATCACCGGCTATGAAATGTGGCTGCGCGAATACAATTTGGCTGCCAATATGATCACGCATATGCCATCTTTCTTTGATGGACCTATTGGCAGTCTGCGCCAGGCTGGTT
>PMIV01000050.1 GCA_003158355.1 Anaerolineaceae bacterium | reverse complement strand
CTCAGGTTCAGGATCGTCAGCAACGGCTTTACCCAATTGCACCAGTGTTTTTGCACTGTCAGTATCAACATCCACGACCTCACCAGCCGCATGTGATTCACCGCGTATTGCTGTGTTGCGCATTAAGAGGATTCGCATAGCTCACCTCCTAGGCGGTACCCTCTGCAGGGCTCACATGCAGTTCGCCGTCGTTAGTGATCGGCAATTCTTTTGCATTGAATTGGATCGCGATGACCCCGGTGGGTGTAGCTGCTGTAGCGTTTGGCGCGGTAACGATTGGTCGAACATACCGCTCGTTGGGTTGATGAATTTCCAGAGTGGTTAATCCATCCGTACCCACTGCCGTTGCAAAAGCCAATGCAGTACCCTCAAGGTCAGCAGCGGTTGCCATTGTTGAAACCGTGTCTTGCTGCGCTTTAATTGAGAAACTGAGCACCTCGCCCTTTAATGCAAAAGCAATGAAAGCCACAGATTCATAACCTTGCATATCCAGTGCAGTTCCGGTCAGAGTTTCATTATCAGCAGCTTTCAAAGCCAACAAGCTTACCTTACAATCTTTAAAAATACTTCGGATCATGTTTATCTCCTTTTAACCTCCCCATCCTGAGTTGACAGGATGGGGTCAATTAACAAAAGGGTCTTCCAGATTAGGAAGTTTTGGCATCCAACATTGCCGAGAAGGACTGAACCCGACGGCCAACCACATCTACATCTTGCAAAGCTGTGATCAAAACATCACCGGAAGTCGAGTTGGTAAATGGATCGATGATCAGATCCAACCCGGCCCAGAAGAGGTAGACCAGGTCTGACCAGTTTCCGAAGAAAATGGCTGAACAAACGGCACCGGAATTGCCTTTTACCAGATTGGATTTTACCTGGTTTGTTGCATAAGCCGGGTAACCATTCAACTCACCGTCTTCCCAAATGAAGCCTGGTTCACCGCTGACTTTGGTTGTTTTTTTCAATAAACCACGAACTTTCGTATTCGTGACGTAAGCCAAACTTCCAGCATCGGCGTTGTCGATAGCAACTTCTGTCTCAAGGTCGACGATATCATCCCAATCAGGCTTGGCACCATCGGTTCCGCCAAGCACAGACCCAATACCGGTCATATTTTGCACACCAAGAGGCTGATTTTCAGCACCTTTTCCATGCAAACCGGCTTCGTCCACTCCCAAAGCGATACAGCTTGCCAAATCTTCACGCGCCAGCATTTCCGCATCAATGGAAGATTGTTTCAGAAAACGACGGGTCAATTGCAGATAAGCACCGATGGTCTTCGGATTACCAGCAACTTGACCAAATTTCATTGTGCTCTTTGAAGGTGAGGTGCCTTCCCCGATCCAGTAATACGAAGAGCCTGTGGTTTTCTTGGGAATGTCAATATCCCCGACCAAACCGGTCATCACATTGGCTCCCGCCTGGCGCGTTACCATCTTATTTCGCAGAATATCGATGAACGAATCGTTCAAAAGTTGGGTTTGTTTGAGATAACCACCTTCATCGGGAGTGCCCACATTTTGGGTATTGCGGGCCCGTAAGGCGCCACCGCGGTTTGCAACCGGTGAAATCTGAATATCCCAGGGAACAAACACTCCCTGAGGACGACGGCCCAATTTCTCAGCCATTGCAGCCGAAGCTTCCAACTCAAGCCCGGCGCGATCCATTGCTTTTGGGTTGGAACGTGATTCAGCCACGGCGTTGATCAAGCGCAGAAGACTGTAATTGGCAATATCCTTTGCGGACATACCAATGGACAGATCGCTATTATCAACGTCTAGAGCCCCTGCCCCGGCGGGAGCAAGTGAACCAGAACCTGAACCATTGGCAGCATCATCGCGCATGGAAACATAAAGCTCGTTAGCGCTCTGTAATTCAGCTTTCAATTGATCAAGCTCAGGTTTCTTTGCCATTGCATCGGCCCGTTTACCTGCACGGAACAACTCATCAATCTCCGCCATTTTGTCGTTTTTTGCTTTTTCTGCGGAATTGACTGCATCCAAATACGTTTTTAAATCAATTTTCATTTTTTTATTTCTCCTTCTAAAGGTTGAGATTGACTTCGTCGCTTAAGCGCTGCTCTTCTTCAGACAGTTGTTCAGCAACGTTTTCCTGCACCGGCTCGTCGATACAGTTCAACAGCACAGCCGGAACATTCACATAATTTTTAAGAAGTGCCTGGTTTTGGGCTGTCACCCCTGCCAATCCAGTATTTCCAGCAGCATCACGCCCCGCACTGATCACTTCATCCGCAAAGCCAAATTTCACCGCATCATTTGCTGACAACCAGGTGCTGTCGGTCATCATTTTTTCAATTCGACTGGTACTGATACCCGTTTTTGCAGCGTAGGTATCCTGGATACTTTGCTTTACCGTTTCCAAATAAGAAACCAGCGACTTCATGGTTCCTAGATCCAAAGAAGCCATGAATATCTCCAGACTTGGATCATGAATCATCATGAACGCGGTATCCTGGATGAGTATCTTGTCCCCGGCCAGAACAATTGCAACGGCGGCGCTGGCAGCTAGTCCTGTGATCTTCATCGTCTTATGGCCCGGGTATTCAGCCAGGATGGACCGTATAACACTCGCAGCCACCACATCCCCGCCGCCGGAGTTCACCCGAATCATGATCGGGCCGCCTTTTCCGACTTTACTCAGATCATCCCGGAACATTTGAGGAGTAATATCATCCTCAAACCAACTGATCTCCGAGATAACTCCTTCCAGATCGATAGTCGGCATTCCTGTTTGACTTTCGACTTCATCCATCGCTTTCCAAAACCGTTCATGCGGCTGCGCATTTCCTGCATAACATCGAATTGGCTTATAGACCATTTTGACTCCCATCTTCTTGATTTCCGTCTTGTTGTCCGGTTGACTTGCTCAACGATTCGATTGTTCCGTCCTCGTGAATCACTGCCATATTCGATGGAATGTAATGTACATTCCCTCCCAAATACCCCGGCAGATCATCAATTTCCAACGCCTGATTTGGCGTATATTGTCCGGAAAGAATTTTGCTTTTTAAATAATCAGCTCTTGTTTTTGAATCCATGCGCAAGAAAGCATCCCGGTTATATTTCCAATAACTAATTACCTGATCCCTTCTTGCGATCCATTTAATTCGTGCCTCTTTTTCCATCTGCACCAGGTAAGGATCCAGAGTTGATCGTAGATATTCATCATCTTGCTGATCATTTGATTCATAAGACTGTTTCCCCAGGTTTAGCTTATGCAAAGGAAAAGAAAAGAAATTGGCAATATCTGCATCAGTCGCATCAATGGATTCCAGAAACTGAGCGTCAGCTGGTTTTATTTCTGCTAGGCTAAATTTCCGTACTTTTCCATCCAGGACTACAACTCCACCGGCCTGATCAGCGCCGCTAACTGCTTCCCAATAAGAATCCCGCACTTTTTGCCTGGCTGCCGCACTCATATCCCCTTCAAATTCTGCGATAGCTGATGGCATCAGTCCGCGCTTGAACATAGAGGATCTTGTTACATTTCCCGCTTGCCGTGTTCCCAAAGTATCTCTGGCGTAGGCTAAAATTCCTCTGCCTTTAAAAGCATTAATTGGATTTATAGACAAATGCACGACTTCGACCGCTGGAATTACTTGTTCTTTTCCATTGTTATCGGAAGTGACAAACCAAAGACTACCGTCACGCCTAAAATCATAGTTCGTCTCATTAGGATTAAGCGTGTAAAGATATCTCGTTCCAAATGGTGTCCATAAATAGTTGTCTCCTGTTTCAAGCAGATCCCTCCAAAATCTCCTCATTACTACAAAAGGATTTTGATAAGGATTTGCGCAAATTTCCATAGAATATGGATAATTCCAATTAAGTGAATCCGGCTGCACCCGAACAATATCAATCGGAGTCTTTTTTATGATTTGCTGAAAAGGAATAATGCTTAAGTCGTCAGTGATAGTATTTAAACATCTGAAATAAGTAGATATTTTTTTTGCCGTTTCAACAGACACATATTGTCCAGATGTAGTCAAAACTGAAGCGCCCCCCAATAATTCAGGTCGCGTCCAGTTTGGGGTTACCATATTTTTAATCCGGGCAAATATATTCATCACATACCCCAATCTTTACCAAGAATCACAGAACTAATATCCACAGGCAGTTTAAAAAGCATTGCTCTTGCCATGGCGATCACCCAGGCGGCCGTGGTATCGATCCGTTTGGTTCTTACCACGCTCTTGCCGCGATGCTCTTTCACATATTTGATCTGCTCGTTGCCGTTTTTAGCGATTGACGTATTTCCAAAACACCATCGCGCTGTCATGTTGGCCTC
>PMIV01000196.1 GCA_003158355.1 Anaerolineaceae bacterium | reverse complement strand
CCGTCAAACATCATTCTATAGAATCTTAGAACTCATATTCAGAACAATATATCCCTATTGAAATCGTATATTCAGGTTTGACGGGGCACTGGTCTAAACGTAAACCCGTACATACGACTTGGCACGCGCAGGATAGGTGTGAGAGGGTTGGAATGATTGCCGCGGGGGGATGCCAGTGGGTGCGTTTGTTTTTGAACGCACCATTTTTAGATCATGAAGAAGGTATTTCTTTTCTCCCCATACCAACCATTATAGCCATCCCCCTTAACAATGCAATAAAAACCTGCTTTCCAACTTAGCAGGAGGCTTTTAATTTTATCGACACCAACTTTTATCGAGTATATTATCTCTTATTGAATTGAGGTCTACCTTTTCTAACTCGGATTTGAAAATGCAAAGTACATCTTCGATTTCGTGTGGCTCCAAATCTTTGAAATCTAGTGGCAAGTCTTGTTTTTCAATAACTCTACACTTAGTATTGAAACCTAAAGCTCTTGCTCCAACACGTGTTCCTGCATGAAGGTATATTTTAGTTGGTAACAAATTCATATTTGCACCAATACGAAGTGCTGTATCATAAATATAAAGTTCACCAGCTCCATTGATTGGCTGAAGAAGTTTTTCAATTAATAGAAATAAATCATCAAATGACTGGGATTTTTTCAATTCACCCAGATTAGCTAAAAGTATTTCCTTTGCTTTTTCAAGAGTCGCCTTTTTCAACCTTCGCTGATGAGAATATCTCTTACCTTCGCGATTCATTGCAAGTGCCGAAAATTCAACCCCCGATTTAAGTGTAGGCTGTTGAGCAAACCAACTCAGTTCTTCCGCAGCACAAGGGCGGATTTTTTGTATATAAATGTGAGTAATTGATTGGATTATCAAAGAAATGTTTTGCAAAGTGTCCCCCAATTGTCAATTATATGGAATCTTGATACGTTATAATTATGCCATAATAACAAAAACCGACCTCCAAAATGGAGAGCGGCGCAATGGCGAATCTCATTTATTTTGCTCCCGACCCATTATTTCACTCGACCGGCATGCTCAGGCAAATGCTATGCTCTAACGCAAAACTGCCGCATCCAGGCCGATATTTCTTCCAGTGTGACCTTTGATTGAGCGCATGCCAGGGTAAAACGCGCCATTTCCTCGTTTGCAACCACCAGAGAATAACCATTAAGTTGCATAAAAAGAGCAGCAGCCGCAATACCTGTCCGTTTATTTCCATCCACAAAAGGATGATCTCGAATGAGAGAATCCATTAAAGCGGCTGCTTTAGAAAATACATCGCCGTATAAATCATTACCATCAAAAGTTGCCTGGGGTCTACCCAAAGCAGAAAGCAGCATGGAGAGATCACGGACACCGTGTGTACCACCCGTGCTCTGGATCAGACGACTGTGTATAAATAGCACTTGTTCAGGCAGCAGATAACGGATCACTTCGCCAATTCTTCCAGGGCAGGGCGATAATGTTCAATAAATTCATTGACCTGATGAGCAAAATCTTCATCCACACCCGCTACTGCCAGAGGTTTTTCTCCAGGCGTAAGGATCACGCGCTTCTTCTGGCGGTCCAACTCCAGAGAGACATTTTCTCCATCCGCCAGCCCAAGTCCATCGAGGATCTCTTTGGGAAGTGAAAGAACCACGCTGTTTCCAGTTTTAAATAATCGCCGTTCCATACCTACCTCCTGTGCTTACGTTGTAAGTATAGCACAAACACCCTGACCTTCTCAAGCCGGGGTGTGAATTAAAATTGTAAGTGATGCATTCAGAAAGGGTCTAAACTTACGACCGAAGGGAATGCTGTCCTCCCCTTTGCGGTAGTTTGCGGTCGAAAACAGTTATCTTGGCCACTGGTTCGTCAAAAGTTCAAGTTTTATCTGGCAAAAAGGATTATAGAAGTGGTGTTTGTTAAAAATGGCTACCCTACAGGCTGTTGCCCGCCTGGCTGGTAAAAATCACTTGATCCTGATTTTTACCGTGGCGTTCGTGCCAATGATATCTGCCAGGTCCACGTCACCGATCAGTTTGATCTTGACGGGGATCAATTGGGTGACCTTGGTATATGTACCCGAAGTTGTATAACTCGTTTGTGAACCGGTAAGTTTGGTCTGAGTCAACGTATTGACTTCGTCTACATAACCGGCAAAACTTGTACCGTATGCATCCAGCGAGACTGAGACGCTTTGCCCCTGATGAATTTTTAATATATTTGTTTCTTCTACATTCGCGGTTATATACACATCCGATGTCTGCACCACAACTAATAAGACATTCGTGCTGGAAACGTAGTCTCCTGTTTGCAAATTAACGTTAGCCACGGTGCCGTCAACCGGTGACCTGATGATCGGGCCGTTCTGTACTTCGGCAAGCATTTGTCCGGATTTTACCTCTTCGCCTTGAAAGGCATCCATTTTTATCAGTTTTCCATTTGCGTTTGCGGTAAGCTGGTAAATTGCTGCATCCACTTTAGCGTTATCGGTCTGGTAATAATAAGTTCCCTGATAAATAAAATATCCTGCAATACCCAGAGCGGCAAGGAGAATTACAACAGCGGCAAGGATGATTGTTGTTTTACTGATCTTCCGTTTTGCTGTTTTGGGTGTGAAATCCTCTTCATATTCATCTGTTTCGCTATTATTTGCCATTTTATATTGCCTTTCTGCTGAATTGGGTGTTGTACATTTCGGCGTAAGATCCGCCCGCCGCAAGCAAATCTACGTGATTCCCCTGCTCAATAATATCTCCATTATTCAATACAAGGATCAAGTCGGCATTTTTGATCGTCGAAAGCCTGTGTGCAATAATAAAACTTGTCCTGCCTTCCATGAGTGCATCCATTGCCTTTTGGATCAATATTTCAGTACGTGTATCGATTGAGCTTGTGGCTTCATCGAGGATCAGGATCTTCGGATCGGCAAGGATAACCCGGGCAATCGTCAATAATTGCTTCTGCCCCTGTGAAATATTGTCCGATTCTTCGTTCATGATGGTATCATATCCCTTTGGCAGGGTCTGGATGAAATCATCGCAATGGGCGGCCTTTGCTGCTGCAACGACCTGTTCCCGGGTCGCATCAAAAGTGCCGAAACGGATATTATTGAGAACGGAAGCGTTATACAGCCAGGTATCCTGCAAGACCATGCCAAACATCGAGCGCAAATCTTTTCGTGTGTAGTCGTAAATACTGTGTCCCTCTATCTTGATATCGCCTTTATTGATTTCGTAAAAACGCATCAGAAGTTTAACGATAGTCGTTTTTCCTGCGCCTGTGGGACCGACAATTGCTACCTTTTCTCCTTGATGCACAGAGGTGGAAAAGTCATGGATGATTGGCTGATCGGCATCATAGCCAAAAGCAACATGTTCAAAAGAGATGTTACCCTTTACTGTGCCTATGGACACAAGACTGCTATCTGAGCTTTCCTCCGGTTCATCGAGGAATTCGAATACGCGTTCTGCTGCGGCAATGGTCTGCTGTAGTGTGTTCGAAATTGAGGCAAGCTGCGTGATCGGTGCGGTGAAGTTACGCATATACTGGATGAACGACTGGATATCCCCAATTTCGATTACCTTTTTCACAGCCAGATAACCGCCCAGAATGCATACGACGACGTAGCCGGCATTGCCAATGAATTGCATCAGTGGCTGCATGATACTTGTAAAGAATTGCGATTTCCATGCATTTTCGCAAAGGACGCCGTTGATCGTATCAAACCGTTTTATGGAATCATCTTGTCGATTGAATGCCTGGACAATTGCATGTCCGCCGTACATCTCTTCCACGTGTCCGTTCATATTCCCGAGCGATGACTGTAGCGACCTGAAGAATTTTTGGGATGTTTTGACAATCGCACCGACAAGCCCAAAAGACAAAGACACCATAAAAACCGCTGTCGCAGTCATCAATAAGTTTATGCTTAACATCATCGCCAGAACGCCGATGATGGTGGCTACCGAGGTAATCAGTTGAGAAAGGCTTTGGTTCAGCGACTGGCTGATCAAATCGATATCATTTGTTATGCGCGACAGCACCTCACCGTGAGTGGTGGTATCGTAATATTTGAGTGGCAGGCGGCTGATTTTTTGGTCGATTTCCTTGCGCAGGTTGTAGGTGACATCCATGGTAACCTTGGACATGATGAAAGCTTGTGCGTAAGAAAATCCCATGGAGACAGTATATAAGATGATCAGGAGCACGATCAGCCTGCCCATATAAGCAAAATCCATGTACAGGCCGGTGCGCATGTAGTAGGCGACCAATCCATCGGCCAGCTTGGTGGTTACATGACCCAGCAGCTTCGGGCCCACGATGGAGAATGCAGATGATAATGCGGCAAAGATGATCACGATGATGATCTTCGTCCGATAGGGGTCCAGATAATGCATAAGCGTTCGCAGCGTCTTACGCGAATCCTTTGCCTTTGCACCCTGAGAATTTAAATTGAACCTAGGACTGTTCAAGTTCATCCTCCGAAAGTTGCGACAAAGCTATTTCGTGATAAATTTCACAACTGCGAAGGAGCTCGTGATGTGTTCCACGTCCAACGATTTCGCCGTTTTCGAGCACGATGATCTGGTCTGCAGAAATAATGGTGCCCACGCGCTGCGCAACGATCAACAAGGTACTTTCTCCCATATTCTGGTGCAGCGCATCGCGCAAAGCAGCATCGGTTTTCATATCCAGGGCTGAAAAGCAATCGTCAAAAATGTAAATAGGTGCATTTTTAACCAGAGCCCTCGCGATGGACATCCTCTGTTTCTGTCCGCCCGATAAATTTGATCCTCCCTGAGCAATCGGCGCATCGTATCCTTCGGGCATTGTGGAGATAAATTCCTCCGCTTGCGCAATATGTGCAGCACGTTGTATATTTTCGAAGGTCGAATTGCTATCTGCGTAGAACAGGTTGGATCTAACCGTTCCGGAGAATAGCATACTCTTTTGGGGAACATAGCCAATCTTCTTGCGTAGATCACTGCGCCGCATGTCGCGAATATCGATTTGATCCACCAGAATGCGCCCCTCGGTGACGTCGTAAAAACGGACCAGTAGATTCATCAAAGTCGATTTACCGCTTCCGGTCACACCAATAAATGCTGTCGTTTCTCCGTGTTTCGCTTTAAAACTGATATTTTTAAGCACCGGTTTGTCGCTTCCCGGATAGCAGAAAGTCACATTCTGATATTCAATATCCGGTACAAAGTCCTCTTTTGGCTGGACCGCCTTTTTCTTGTCTTTGACTATTGTTCCTGTTTCAATTACCTCTTTAATTCTATTTGCGCTAACTGTAGCGCGCGGGATCAAGATAAACATGACAGAAAGAAGCAAAAACGCCATAATAATTTGCATGGCGTACTGCATAAACGCCATCATCTTCCCGACGTCAATCTGCAAAGACGATATTTGTTTGGCACCGACCCACACGATCAACACAGTTGTAACATTCATGATAAACATCATG
>PMIV01000250.1 GCA_003158355.1 Anaerolineaceae bacterium | reverse complement strand
GTCACCCTGTATCACTGGGATCTGCCGGCCGCGCTGCCAGGTGCCTGGCTCAACCGGGCCACGGCCGAGGCTTTTGTAGATTACACAGATGTGGTGACGCGCCGTTTGGGCGACCGGGTGAAAATGTGGACGACGCTCAATGAGCCGTTCTGCGCGGCTTTTACCAGTTACGCCTTTGGTGTGCATGCCCCCGGTGAAGTAAACCTGGAGCACGCTTTACGGGCAGGCCATCATTTGCTGCTGGCCCACGGCCTGGCCGTACCGGTGATCCGTGCCAACGTGCCCGAGGCAAGGGTGAGCATCGTCATGAACCCTGCTCCCGTCTACGCTGCCAGTGATTCTGCTGCCGACCGCGAAGCTGCCCGGTTTCAGGATGGGTTCATCAACCGCTGGCTGCTCGACCCGCTGTTTGGCAGGGGTTACCCCGCGGACATGCGCGCTGATTTTACCCGCATGGGCATCTGGAAAGACCAGCCAGAGTACATCCAACCAGGGGATATGGAGGTTATTGCCGCCCCCACTGACTTAATGGGTATCAACTATTACAGCCCCAGCCGAGTCAAAGCTGACCCGGCCCACCCGGATCAGCCGGAATTGGCTCAGCGTTACATTCCCGGGGGGGTGGAAACCACGGATTTTGACTGGGAAATTTATCCACAGGGATTTTATGACCTGTTGGATTGGGTGAACCGCACTTATGCCCCCAAAAGCCTGTTCATTGCCGAGAACGGCGCCAGTTATGCCGATGGGCCGGATGCGGGCGGGAAAATCCATGATGCGCGCCGTATCGCTTATCTGCATAGCCACCTGATCAGCCTGGCACGCGCCGTTGAAGCGGGGATTCCTGTTGAAGCTTACTTCCACTGGTCTTTATTGGATAATTTCGAATGGTCTGCCGGTTACAGTCAGCGTTTCGGTTTGGTATATGTAGATTTTGCTACCGAGAAACGCACAATAAAAGATAGCGGCTATTCCTATCGAAAAGTGATTGCAGACAACAGCATAGAAGAGTGATTCCTCTAAAAAAGGCGGGGTAACCTATTATGGTCAAAAAAATTGAACATCCTGTTTTTAACTGAAAATATTTATCCCGTATTAATGATCCAAATAGGACAAAATAGAGTAAAATAGAGGAAATATTATTTAACGTTGTAGGAAAATGAATAACAATACATTACCGGTACAGCTTTCCGACAGAGAATTAGATGTGTTATGTTTATTGGTGAAAGGGTACGCCAATAGTGATATTGCCGCAGATTTACATCTCAGTCCCCGCACCATTTCAGGGCATGTAGCCAGCCTGAAGCAAAAATTAAATGTGTCCAAACGTGCCGATTTGATTCGTTTTGTGCGCCAAAATGGGCTGAATTGTTAATCGCATTGAGTTAGATTACAAAAAAATGAAAATTGGGGTGGTGATTATTTCCACCCCCTTTTTTTATCACCATCATGGATCTGCCCTAAAGACATGCTCTCTCAAATAAATTTTCTAAAATGGGTTAAAATCCAATCATCAGAATTAGCTCGATCTTAAACAATTTATGCACCGAAGTGAAAATGAACGCAAGTCTGTGATTACGCATTTCCATTTATTATGGAGGGTCCTTTGCCTATATTAACTATTACCACTGATTTTGGAACGAAAGACGGATTTGTCGGCACCATGAAAGGTGTCATTTGGAAGATTTGTCCGGAAGTTCAGATCGCGGATATCACTCATGAGGTCGCTCCACAGAACGTACATGAAGGCGCCATTGCCCTGTGGAGAGCCTATTCTTTTTTCCCGGATGGGACGGTGCATATTGCTGTGGTTGACCCCGGGGTGGGCACGCAGCGCCGGGCTATTGCGGCAAAAATTGGCACGCAGTATTTTGTGGCCCCGGATAATGGACTTTTAACTCCCATCATCGAAGACGCCGAACAAAAAGGCTGGCCGAAGAAATTCGTGCATCTCACTAACCAGGCTTTCTGGCTGCAAGACGTGAGCCATACTTTTCACGGGCGAGATATTTTCGCACCGGTCGCGGCGCACCTGGCTGCCGGCGTGGTGCTCACCGAGCTTGGACCGGTCATCACCGATGTGAAACGGATCTCCCTTCCTAAACCGGAGAAGACTGCTAAAGGCTGGAAGGCTCAGATCTCTGTAATTGATATCTTTGGCAATCTGACCACAAACCTGCCTGCCTCTGCTGTCGAAGGAATCACAAATATTACCTTCCGCCTCAAAGGGGTCGAAGTGAGAGGTCTGGTTTCCTCGTACGGGCACCGCCAGCCGGGTGAGCTAGTAGCATTGGTAGACAGCGAAGGATTCATCGAAATTGCCGTTGTCAACGGCAGCGGTGCAAAGAATTTGGCGGCCCAGGTGGGCGACACAGTTGAGGTAATTGTCGAAAAATGACCGATCTGCCGTTAATCGTTGAAAACCTTTCGTTTAAATACCGACGGCGTTCTGAACTGGCGCTCGATGGAGTTAGTTTTTCGCTGCAGCCGGGCCAGGTGATGCTCATCGCTGGCTCCAGTGGCTGCGGCAAGACCACGTTAATGCGCTGTATCAATGGGCTCATCCCAAACACATATACCGGCGAGATGAGCGGCAGTATTCGCATGTTCGGAAAATCGATCACTGAGATGGAAATGGCTGAGATCTCACAGACTGTGGGCACCGTTCTGCAAGACCCCGAAAGGCAAATTCTGGGCAGTTATGTGCTCAATGAGGTGGCTTTTGGCCTGGAAAGCCTGGGAATTTCGCGCGAAGAGATTGTGCCGCGTGCCGAGAAGGCTCTGCAGCGGTTGAACATCCTTTACCTGCGCGACCGTGAAACTTTTGGCACTTCGGGCGGAGAAAAACAAAAAATCGCCCTGGCAGGCGTGCTGGCAATGGAACCCAGGATCTTGCTGCTAGATGAACCCCTGGCCAGCCTCGACCCGGCTTCGGCCCATGAGGCTCTTGACGCCTTCCGCCAGTTGGCGGATGAGGGCATTGCCGTGATGATCGTGGAACATCGGGTGGAAGATGTTCTCTCCATTCACCCGGAACTGGTCATGTATATGGATGAAGGCAAATGCGCCTACCTGGGTGACAGCAAGGGATTGATGGACGTGGTGGATTATCACCGCATTAAACTGCCGGCAACGGTTGTGATGGAACGCGCCCGCAAAGACCCTGCCCCTGTTTTTAATCCGGTGGTATTACCCAAAGAAGATAAAACTCCACTCATTCAATTTGAAGATGTGCATTTTTCTTATAATGAAGACAGCCCCGAAGTACTCAAAGGTATTAATTTTGAAGTTCATTCCGGGGACGTCATTGCCGTTCTGGGGCACAATGGTTCTGGCAAGACCACCATGGTCAAACATGCGCTGGGGCTGCTCAAACCCACCCGGGGCAGGGTATTGATCGAAGGCCTCGACACCCGCAAGACCACGGTTGCCCAATCCGCTCACACCGTGGGTTATGTTTTTCAAAGTCCTTCGCAAATGCTTTTTGCGCCAACAGTGAAACAGGAACTTGCTTTTGGCCCGACGAATTTGGGATATTCACCGGAAGAGATTCAAAAGAATATTGATTGGGCCATCGAGACAGTTAACCTCAAAAGTGAACTGGATATGCCGCCGCTGGCGCTTTCGTTCGGGCAGCAAAAACGCATCAGTATCGCCGCCATTTTGGCCATGCGCTCGCGTATTTTGATGATGGACGAACCCACTGCCGGGCAGGATTACTGGAACTATCAGGCTTTTATGGACGCCATTTTGCAGATGCCCGGGTTTGATTCGATCATCTTCATCACCCATGATGTAGACCTGGCCGTGATCTATGCCACGCGGATTTTATTGGTTTACGGCGGCGAACTGGTGGCCGACGGTACTCCGCAAGAGGTCTTAAAAGATGAAAAATTGCTGCGTTCGTGTCGCGTTTTACCGACTTCGCTGCTAAAATTAAATATGGAATATTTACCCAGAACAGGCAAATTTTATCGGGCAGAAACTCTGGCTCACCTCCAGAGTTAATATAATAAGCAAATTTTTATCCTGAGGAGGAAAAAATGCAAAAGAAATTATGGAAGTTTGGAACGAAAGAGGTTGTCTATGCAGCCATCGGCGCTGCCTTGTATGGTATCCTGGGCCTGGCCACCAACTTGCTCCAGTTGCCCTCGGCGGGGAATGTTTCCATTCGACCGGCAATTGTTATTCCCATGTTCTTCGGCGTTGTCTTTGGCCCCATCGTTGGTTTTATTTCCGGCTTTTTGGGTAACATCATCAGCGATCTGCTCTCCGGATATGGTTTATGGTTCTGGTGGGACCTTGGCAATGGTCTCATCGGTCTGATCTCCGGTTTGATCTTCCTGAGAATAGTTACCTACAAATCTGGCAAAGAGATCGTTTTAGCCGAAATTTTTGGGGTAATCGGAGTTGTTGTTGGCATGGCGTTGGCTTCCATTTCCGAAATGTGGGTTTCAGGGGCAGATATTAAGACCGTCATCTTCGGCAATTTTCTTCCCTCTGCCATCACCGATGCCATCTGGGGATTGATACTTTTACCGATCTTGATGATAGCATATGCTGCTGTCAACAAAAGATCCGGACGGTAATCTGAATTATGCTTGTCACATGGCACTATCGCGTTCGTAATGGTTTAATGGAAAAATTCGATCCACGTGCACGCTGGATCTTTTCTCTGGCTTTCCTGTTCGCGGTTACCATGTTCTGGGATGCCCGTTTCTTGTTATTCTTCTTCGTGCTTGCCTTTGCTTGGTATTTTTCTTCAAAGGCGAAATGGAAGGAAACCAGACGGGGCTGGCTGTTGATTGGTTTCATCCTGTTCATGATGATCGTGGTCAATACCATTATTACAGGCGGTGGTGCCGGTGGTGTTGTACCTAAAGGCGGACATCTGGTTTGGCCGGCCGGTTTGTTCCTTTTAGGCTGGAAGATCCCCTTTGATCTTACCTGGGAGCGGCTGTGGTTTGCCATCTGCCAGATTATGCGCATCAGCAGCATCTCAGCCATCTTCCTCATTATTCCCTACACGATGGATCCGCGCCAGTACGGCGTGACCTTCCGGGGTCTGGGGCTGCCGGATTCATTTGCGTACTCGATGGAATTGGCTTTTCGCTATGTGCCCACGCTGGCGCGCGATTTCACCACCACCTTTGACGCGCAGCGCGCCCGTGGCTATGAAATTGAGCGAGTCAAAGGCAACATCTTCAAACAGATCGTGCGCGTGGCCCCATTAATCGTACCAGTAACGATGAACTCCATCATGATGGGCGAAGACATCACCGACGCCATGGATCTCCGCTGTTTTGGTCAGCGCCCGCGAACCTGGCTATACCAACTGAATTACCACTGGCAGGATTATGTTCTCATCAGCCTGGGAATCGCCATGCTGCTGGTGGGAATATTCTCCCTGTATGTTTTTCATATCGGCGGATTCTGGGTACCGGCCTTCTTCATTCACTAATAACCACTTAAGAACCTCCTGGCTACCCAGGAGGTTCTTAAGTTAAGACTTTCATCCCTGTCCTCTTTATCATTTCCCTGGCTGCCGAAGCAAATTTTACCCATAAAATAAATATGATTTTGACCTGTTAAATGGACTGTATTTCTGATAATATGTACAGGTAATCAAGTGGTAATCAGATAGATCGTGACCCACTCAGACAATGGAGGAAAATAAAATGGCTGATTTTAAACTCAGTCCCTCTGATTTGACTTTTTTATGGGACGAATGTCCGCGTTGTTTCTACCTCAAAGTAGCCCTTGGCATCAACCGCCCGCCGGTGCCCTTCCCGAGCATCTTTGGCAATATTGACCTGTTAATGAAAAAGTTGTTTGCGGATAAGACTACGGCTGAGATCTTGCCTCATTTACCGCCCGGAAAAGTGCTGCTGGGCGGCAAGTGGGTGGAATCCACACCGATCCGATTTGCCGATGGAGCGAAGTCCTGTTTCATTCGCGGAATCTTTGATTCAGTTTTACAGTTTGATGATGGAACCTATGCCGTCATCGACTTCAAGACCTCGCAGCCTAATCCGCAGCATATTGAGTTCTACGGGCGGCAATTGCGGGCCTATGCTTACGCTCTGGAGCATCCCGCTCCCGGCAAGCTGGCACTGGCACCCATCTCCCGGCTGGGACTTTTATGCGTCGAGCCCATCGATATCGACCGCGATGAACGCGGCCGCATTCGCTACGTGGGTGATGTCACCTGGCTCGAAGTGCCTCGGGACGAAAGTGGCTTCCTGAGTTTTCTCAACCGGGTCATGCAGGTCTTGAGCCTGCCCGAACCGCCTCCGCCCGCTGAAAAATGTCCGTTCTGCAAGTACCGCGCCTAAGCCCGTGAGCATGGGTGGTAGAAAAAATTACTTTTCGAGAATCCCTGCTTCCCTTTGGGAATGTAAAATATCCTTGATCATTTACAACAACGTTTTGGCCCATTCCGCAGCTCGACCCAGTTCACCTTCTTTAAGCGGACCTTCGCTGTCTTTGACAATGAATCCCTGCCCAATGGAAACCAGGCTGGCGCCTTTCTTTTGCAGTTCGTTGACAATGGCTTTATCGGCATAGCCAAAAGATTTCATCAAGAATTTCAGCATTTTTAAAGTGACGCCTGCCGGGTCGATACGGGTATCAAAAGCGGCCGCATGGATGCCCGTCAAACTACCGGTGGGCAGGTTGTTGAAAAAGGCGAGGGTAGCTTCGCTGGGCCGGAATCCCCGCGTGGGAGAACCAACGACCAGCAGTTGAATGCCTTCCAGTTGTGCCGTTTTGACTTCGTTCACTCGCAGTACTTGAACTTCTGCTTTTCCTGCCAGGCTGTCTGCAATGGCATGAGCCACTTTTTCAGTGTTGCCAAAATAAGAATCAAATAAAATGATTGCTTTCATCGTGTCCTCCTGTGACAATATACTATACGGAATTGAATGCTTTAAGGTGCACAGGCAGAGCACATCTTTGGCAAATAAAAAAGGATCAGTTTTTTATTTATATACAATACCTCCACGAATAGGGAAAACGTAGGAAAAAGTCCATGCTTAACCTATTACTTTGAGATAAATTGGCCACCCCGGAGTTATGAACACGTGATGGAAATTCAAGATTTCTTTATTTCGTTTTGAAAAGGAAAATGGGAATGAGGATATCGATCAGCAATGCGAGTCTCTCCAAAGGGCAAGTACCTCGTCTCAGAGACCAGGGCGCCGCTCGAGTCGGCCACGACCACCACCGCACCTCTCGCAGAAATCGCTCGGGTGTGCACAGACCGCAACCCCAAGTTGTCAGTCAGAAAGTAACTGAAGGGCGTCCCTTCGCGCATGGCCACGGTCAGACTGGCAACGGCGTAGTATTGCCGCACAGTCTGGGTGGTTCCGTCAGTCTGAACCTCGTAGCTACCGCCGGCGTAATTGTAGGTTGAGTTTAGTGATGTTAATGACTTAACCTCCCTTGCGGCAGGTGTTTATGAGAATAGAAATATTCAAAAAACAGAAATAATTTTTTTGAATTTTTATTAGCTTTATAATTGTGAAACACCTTAGGAACTTTCTAGTTACTATTTGATCACTTTAATTTTTTACCGAACATATCATTTAATGCCCATTTCGTGAATGGATATATTACAATCCATATAATAACAGTGTAAGAAAAAAGAAATATCCAAACAGGATGTGGAATTTGCTGAATGCTTGTAAACGACAAACTTTCTAAAAAGAAAATGATATAAAGTACTAAATTGAAATATGCAGCGGTAATTATTGCCACTTTATTAACATTTAGAATACCTTTTTTTATCAAGAAAACCGAAACTCCCGCAATAACAATGAAAACAAGTGTTAAGGCCAGAATTAGAATATCCATGATTACTCCTAATATTATAATATGAAACAAATTTCAGATTTATTTATTCAGAGGCCAAAGCATTTTTGTATCCAATTCGTCACATGGCTTAGTTAACTCCTGATAATAAAGCTTATCTTCATAAATCGCTAAATAATCCATTGGTATAGCAACTATAAGAATTATCAATGAATAAGGTGGTGCTGTAAATGAATAATATGATAAATAAATACCCATTAAATTAGTTGATAGTGTATCAACGCTTTTATATAAAAAGGTGAAAGGCTCTTCTATCGCACATACATCATCCCTTTTATTACTTTCATTATCGCTATTTCCGTTATTGTCTTTTAATTCTTTTTCAATGCCATTGTCACCGTTTACAGCTTGTGTCCCTTGAGATGTAGTAGAGTTTTGGCTCCCAGATGACGGAGCAGATATTGCCACGGCCGTCGTCCGATACTTTTGTGTAATGATTTTTCTCTCAACGGGATCCATTACGTCAGTAAAACGGTGTCCACTTGGGTCTGTATACTTGACCGGATTATTGTTGACATACGCATACCGGTTCAGAGCCTGTGAACTGCTTGGAGAAGGAACCAACGTGTCCGGCTGGACAAAACGGCCAATGGTAGGATCATACATGCGCGCTTTGTAATCCATCAGTCCGGTATCCGTCAGGCTGCGCTGGAAAGTATAGCCAAAATCGGCCCGCCCTCGCACTTTTGAGGGTCTGGGTGACCAAACCCACGTCTGTACGAGTCTCTCCAAAGGGCAAGTACCTCGTCTCAGAGACCAGGGTGCCGCTNNTGCCGTCAGTCTGAATCTCGTAACTGCCATCCTCACAGCTTAAGAAGTGAGCGGTGCTCTAAATATTTTCCTTCCCCCATCATATAGTGATAGGGGGTTGGCGCTTCAAACAACTGGTTATCTTCCTAACGCCCTCCCCATGGGTATTGGAACCAGGGTCACCGCTCGTTGTTAGAATAACACACTTGTAGCAGGCGTTCAATTCACCTCAAAAGTTTGTTGGGTGTGTATAATGTTGGAAAGGAACTACAAATGGATTGATCAAGTAACCTAAATGGTAATTTAAATATTTTAAACCCCGTTTCGTTTATGGGATCTTGAAATCAAGTTGAGATTATGACTCTATTTCTTCGCTAAATTCAAAGCAAGCTTTTTCTGATTTTAAATATAACTACTTTATATTTTGAATATTATTATTTTGGCTTAGAAATATTTCGGTATACCCATCTTGCCAACCAATAGCCGAAAGTCCACAAGAAAAGTATCAGAATAATATCTACTATAACCGCACGATAATCATAAATGACTAATGGAAGTGTGGTTGAAATAGCCGCAATAGTAAAAAAGAGAATAATTATTAGCGCTGTTTTCCTTTCAGATAACTTACCAAATTTTGATTGCCATTTCCCTATAAAATAAATTAAGGCAATAAAAAGAATCAAATTTGTAAAAATTATTATCTCTCCGGTTTTTTCAATATTTAACATAAATTTTCAATCCTTTATTAATTCGCAGATTTATGAAGATAAAAAAGACCAATAGTAGACTTATTCTGAAACAAAACCTTTGTAGATAGACCTCCAACCAAGCACATATCCAGTCACTGATAATGTGCCGATCATAATGATTGAAGATTCGAATAATGCAAAGATTAATTCATCGCCAAGATTACCTGCAATTAATCCTGCCACAATTGGTATATCAATTGCAGCACAAATAACCCATATTCCAACTCCTTGTCCAACTAGTTTCCAATTTATATTATGTTGAAGAGTATTTTGACTGCTTGTTGCTGTTGTGGAATTACTAGTTGGATCTATTGGTAAATCACTCCTCTGTCCGGCTAAACTGATTTTATTAAGTGCCTTTTGCAAACCATTGTCAATATTATTTATTCCCTTTGAATCCCTTTGAGAATCTTCTTCTGACGAGATCTTTGGCGTAGCTAAACTATCAGATGCCGTTTTGGAATTATTTTGATACATTTGTGTAATGATTTTTAACTCAACAGCATCCATTACATCAGAAAAGCGGTGTCCACTTGGGTCGGTATACTTGACTGGATTATTGTTGACATATGCATATCGGTTCAAAGCCTGTAAACTGCTTACAGAGAGTACCAACGTTTCCGGCTGGATAAAACGGCCAATGTTAGGGTCATACATGCGCGCTTTATAATCCATCAGACCGGTACCCGTCAGACCACGCTGGAAGGTGTAGCCGAAGTCGGCCTGCCCTCAGCACTTTTGAGGGTCTGGGTGACCGAACCCACGTCTGTGCGAGTCTCTCCAAAGGGCAAGTACCTCGACTCAGAGACCAGGGTGCCGCTCGAGTCGGCCACGCCCACCTCTGCACCTCTCGCAGAAACCGCTCGGGTGTGCACAGACCGCAACCCCAGATGATCGGTCAGGAAGTAACTAAAGGTCGTCCCTTCGCGCATGGCTATGGTCAGACCTGCAACAGCGTAGTTCTGCCGCACGGTCTGGGTGGTGCCGTCAGTTTGCAGCTTGTGGCTGTCGCCCTCTGAAATCAAAAAGTGGCCTGCGCTCAAAATATATTAACGCCCCAATCACTCAGTGAAAGAGTGTTATCGCCCCAGAAAACAGGATATTTTTGACATAGGTCGAAATTAAATATTAATCCTGTTTATTATATACTGTTACATATACTGATAAAACTTGTGAGAAGTCTGCATTAAACTTAATTGAATCTTTTACAAAGCTTACAATTGCGATTCGACCTTCATTAGTAAGAACACAGTATGGCTTTCCGTTAATAAAGTTATGTCTTTGACTACCATAAGCAACTTTTGTAAACCCAGTTACAGGAAAATATTCCAAACAAGAATCGTAATCCAAAGTGCTTTTATCCGGGTAATAGAAATAAGTACTATTGATTGGAAGTAATGAATAATTTAACCCACCACTACCTGAACCCATTTCAAGTTCTACATCACTGTTATTCTTTCCATTATCGCTCAAGTCATCCAAATTCAAATATGCGAACACATCAGTATCATTGCCAAGCCATACAGTTACGACTGCATTTTTATATAAATATTCACCCGAATCGGGAGAGATAGTCGAGATAGTGATCGGTCCTTGGGTAATAGCAACTGTGATATATAAATTTAATATTGGATCCATTGTCTTTGTCGGGGTTGGAGTTTGCGTAGGAAGAATGACTATGGTCGGGGTTTGAGTGGATATGTCTAATATCTCATTCGTCTGATAGGAATTAGTTCTTGATATCGTTTCAGTTAGAGAGAAATTATTTTTTTCAGTTGAACAACTTGATAATAATACTATTGAAACAATTGTAAACAAAATAAAATTTATTTTCCTGTTCACCTGACTCTTATTATAATTTTGGGATTTCATATTACTTTAACCTCCTTTACCTAGTCTACTTTTACCATCCATGGAATAGATAATCCAGTGAACACTTCTCCCAAAAGGTTCACCATTATATCTAGAGTTGAAAATATTTGTATAAATTAAATCGAATATGCATAAGCGTTACTCATTTGGATCATTATAGTAATTATTATCTGGATTATTTGGAGAGCTATTAAATAACTGCCTTTCTTAGTTTCTGCGATTACATAACCCATTGCACTCTCCTTCTATGCTGACTCCACCATTGCTCATCATTTCATTAACTGCCTCGATAAAATCATTTTTATTTATGAATGTATTAATGATATATGAATATTCCCCTTCCTGATATGTATAACTAAGAAGGGCATCCATTTGATTCTGAGAAAGATTAACCGTAAGTATTGAATTGATTTCAGCTGAATCTCTGTTTAACTCAATATCCATCATAGCTTTTGCATCTTTCCTCGATAATCCCCATATAATTTGATTTGTATCTGGGTCCCGCCCCCAACTTTGTAATGGAAATAATACACCTGGGTCAATCCACCTCCTGCTCCTGTACCCCCTCCCCCACCCAGGTTCGCGGACGTTGAATTGAACTACTCTCGCGTTCAGCGCGCTCTGGAAAGTATTACCCGAATACAGTTCGAGTGGATAATAATGGTAGAAGCTTACAACTCAAATAGTACTATTTAATTTTTCCAACCCATTCATCTGCTTTCTTTCTAAGCCGAACCCCTGTGCATCCTTTGTGAACACACAAATGCATGTTTCAGGGGTAACAGAAGCATCAAAGTTTATCGGCACAGGACTTATTCAGGGTATTCTTTCCGTTTGGCTCGGTCTTTTTCGATGCCATCGAGCACAATTTTCTCCAATAACCCCGGGGCGATCAATTTGATCCAGCGTATCGGTTGGCCTGGAGTCATTATCAATTCTTTTCTGCGCTGGGCGGCAGCCAGGAGTGTCAACTTCGCGCAGGTCTCGACCGGCATCATACCCTTGGGAATCGAAGAAGTTGCAGCCCCCGGTGCTTCGGTTGGGCTGCTGGCAAGATGAGAGGACACTGAACCGGGATAGACGATTGTGACACTGACGCCATATTGCTTTACCTCCAGACGCAGTGATTCGAAAAACCCGGTCATGGCATGTTTGCTGGCGACGTATCCGCTCAACCCTGGTAAGCCATTCAACCCTGCCAGGCTGCTCACCGCGACGAAACGTCCTTGGCTTTGCTTAATGTACGGCAGTGCATAAAAGGAACAATAGGCACTGCCCAGGTAATTGACCTGCACCATCTGCTCCAGCGCGGATGGGTCAGTGTATTCTTCGAGGTTGGCTTGAATGCTGTTGCCAGCATTATTGATGAGAGTATCCAGACGTCCATATTCCTGAATGGTCTTTTGGATAAGAATCTGGCATTCCTCTGCATGGGTGATGTCGGTGGGTACGATCAGCGCTTTTGCGCCAAGTTGGCGGCAGTGATCCGCGGTCGCCGTCAGACGAGGAATATCTCGCGCCGCCAAAACCAGAAAGGCGCCCTGAGCAGCCAGTTGGTATGCTAACTCACGCCCAATCCCGTTCGAAGCGCCAGTAATGATGACCACATTATTTTTGAAAGTAAAATTTTTCATTTTTTCTCACAATTTCACAATTTACTGAATTTAGGTAACGGAAATATCTTATTTCGAAAATCCGCACCGAATAAATTTTATCAACATTTCATACCAAAAGCGTGATAGTTGTAGAGGAACTCTATTCACTCTAGCATAAATTTCTCATTTTTACATAATATTGTTATTCCATTTCATTATAATTGGATACCCGAATCCATTTTTCCAGTCCGGCTTAAATGCAAACAACAGATTGTAAAATGGAAGCATACGCTTTTCAAGGGCCAGGCTTCTTTTAGGTATTTAGGGCTGTTACAAACTATCTTGTCTTTGACAAATTTGGCGACGTAGAATCTGGGCAAAAATACATCCCTTTAAAATGCCAATTATCAGGTAAAATTAAAGTTTGGGTTAATCCTTTTCCAAAGCGGCATCATTAAATTAACAACCAGGAAGGTAATAAATGGAAACTCCACGCCATTTCCCGTATGGATTTATTGATCGTGAGATTATCTCGCAGGCAGCCATCGACGCTCGCGTAAAAGAACTGGGCAAGGAAATTACCCAAGATTATAAAGATTCTGAGCGACTTTTGCTATTGGGGCTGCTACGCGGAAGTGTGGTTTTCCTCACTGACCTCATGCGCGAGATCAAGAGACCCATCACCATGGATTTTATGTCAGTGTCTTCCTATAACAAGTCTGAATCCAGCGGTTTTGTGCGCATTGATTCGGACCATAAGACCAACATTCGTGGATGGGATGTGATCCTGATCGATGATATTGTCGATTCTGGTTATACCATCCGCACCGTGCGCAAGCTGCTGCTGGACCGCGAACCGCGCAGTCTGAAGGTATGCGCCCTGCTGGATAAACCCGAGCGCCATAAAGTGGATATTCACATCGACTACCTGGGCTTCAGTATTCCCGATTATTTTGTGGTCGGTTACGGGCTGGATTATGACGAGAAGGGGCGCAATTTACCCTATATCGCCGCTATTGATCTGCAAAAGGGAGAGGAATAAACAATGCCTCTGGATATTGTTATTGGAACGCAGTGGGGGGATGAAGGGAAGGGTCGGGTCGTTGATCTGCTTTCAGAAAGCTCCGTGCTGGTGGCTCGTTATAACGGCGGGGATAACGCCGGTCATACCGTCACCGTGGGCGAAAAGATCTATAAATTACACGTGATCCCCTCGGGGATCATTCATGGCAAGACTATTGGCGTCATGGGCAGCGGCATGGTCATTAACCCGCAGACGCTTTCCGAAGAAATAAGCTTGTTACGTGAAGCCGGGGTGGTCATCAACCCGGAGCGGTTGTGGATCTCAGACGCGGCGCAGTTGATTACTCCGGCGCACCGTTTGCTCGACCGCGCCCAGGATGCTGCTCTGGGCAAAGCGCAGATTGGCACTACCGGCCGTGGCATTGGTCCGGCTTATGTGGACAAGGTTTCACGGCGTGGTATTCGTGCAGGCGAAATTCTCGACCCGGAGGCTTTCGCGGTTCGTGTGCGCTGCCATTTTACGGAAGTGAATAAACTCCTCACTGATTGGTACCAGCAGCC
>PMIV01000071.1 GCA_003158355.1 Anaerolineaceae bacterium | reverse complement strand
AAAGAGACCGAAGCGGATTATCGTTATTTCCGCGAACCGGATTTATTGCCCATCCGGTTGACCGAAGACTGGAAGCAGAAGATCCTGGTCAACTTCCCCGAATTGCCTTTGGTGAGGCGCACCCGTTTTATGCAGCAATACGGGCTGCCGGAATATGACGCGGATATCCTTGCTTCGGAGCGAAAACTCTCCGATTATTATGAGATGGCTGTAAAAGCTTACGAAGGCGACCCGAAAAAGGTCTCCAACTGGTTGATGAACGATGTTCTGCGCATGATCAATGAACAAAACCTGAACCCGGCAGAAATGAAATTGACCCCGCAAGCATTGGCTGAGATTATCAAGATGGTGGATTCAAGTGCCATCAACATGAACACCGGTAAAACGCTGGTTGAGAAAGTCCAGGTCAGCGGCAAGACTCCAGCCCAGATCGTCAGCGAAGAGGGACTGGCCAAGGTCAGTGATGACGGCGCCATCCGTGCCGTTTGCCAGGAAGTGCTCGCCGAGAGCCCGAATGAGGTGGCAGCCTATAAAGGCGGTAAGGTCACACTCATTGGCTGGTTTGTGGGTTCGGTCATGAAAAAAATGCGCGGCAAGGCAGATGCGGGTCTGGCGCGCTCGATCCTCGAAGAACTGCTCAAGTAATTCACAGCCAAATTTAAAACTAAAAAGAAGAACCCTTTAGACAGGTTCTTCTTTGTTTTATTGTGAATAAGATCATCCAGCCTACAAAGGTTTTTTCCAGGCTTGAGCCAGGCGCTGATAGGTGACTTCCAGCTCTTCGGGTAAAACCCGGGTTTCACCAATGGTAGACATGAAGTTCGTATCACCGTTCCAACGCGGCACGATGTGAATGTGCATATGCTCGGCGATGCCGGCACCTGCGGCGGAACCCTGGTTGATGCCAATGTTGAACCCCTGGGGTTTATAGACCTTGTCTAACACTTTGATAGAATCATTTACCAGTTCCATCATTTCAGCACGTACTACAGGTTCATATTCTCCCATGCTGGGGTGATGGTCGAAAGGTACGATCATCAAATGTCCGCTGGTGTAGGGGAAAAGGTTAAGGATCACAAAAGCTTTTTCACCGCGATGAACAATCAAGTTTTGCGGTCCATCAGCCATTGTAGGGTAAGTGCAAAATACACATTTATCGGGAGTGCCGTTATTTGCAATATATTTCATTCGCCAGGGAGACCAAAGCGTTTCCATGATTGTTCCTCCAAAAAAGATGATGTTATTGTACACTTAATATGTTGGAAATGGTCGTTAGAGCTCATTCGGTAAAATGGCCTGCTTAAGGTAAAATCAAAGCAGAGGATAGACAGATTTTCTATTTATCTGTATCATTTAAGGGTTGAAGGTGTGCTCTCGTACTTCGTCAAACCTCATTCTGGAGATTCTTGATTCTCACACTAAAGAGGATATACCCAGATTGACTTTATGGGTTCACGTTTGATGGGCGCTAGACTGGAGCAATAATGAACAGTAAGATTCGATTAATGATCGTAGATGACTATCCGGTGGTTTTGAGTGGTCTGGTGGCAATGTTTAAGAACCACCCGGAAATTGAAGTAGTCGGTGTGGCCAGCACCGGGAAGAAAGCTGTTGAGCAATCCCTTTTGCTGCGGCCCGATGTTGTATTAATGAATGTAGCAATGCCAGAGATGGATGGAATTGAAGCGACCCGCTTAATTAAAAAAAGTCTTCCGGAAACAAACGTATTGATGTTTTCAGGGCAAAGCGGCAATGACAAGGTAATGCCGGCGCTGAATGCCGGAGCGATCGGTTATATCCTAAAAGATGCCAGCGAGCCCGATTTGGTTGCGGCGATCCAGCAAGTGGCTCGCGGAGAAGCCTGGCTGCATCCATCGGTAATAGGGCATGTTCTCAAACAGATCAACGGTACTGAAGAGCAAGAAGGCTTGATCGAGAAATTGACTGACCGCGAGTTGGACGTTTTAAAGTTTATGGCACGCGGGTACAGCAACCAGGATATTGCGCGCTTGATGGTGGTAAGCACAGCCACAGTTCACTCACACGTTAGTCGGATCTTAGCCAAACTGGAAGTCTCCAGCCGCACCCAGGCTGTGATCTACGCGATGCGCGCCGGTGTCGTGACCGCATTTGATGAAGACCCCTCCAGTAGCAGCAACTAAACTGACTCAATTAATTGTTTTGATTATTAGAAAAATTCCATCATCAAAAAGGTTGAGACATGTTTCAACCTTTTTTGCTCTCAAAGATAACCTTTAAACAGGGTGCATTGCTGCCAGGGAAGGCGTATACTCTTGTTAGGTCAATTAATAAAGTAGTTTAAAAGCACAATTTGGTGTGGAGGAAAAATGATCAATGGATTAGTTCAGAGTTGGATGTCTACACCTGTCATCACAGTGACACCTGAAACCAGTCTGACGGATGCACGCAAGATCATTGACGAGCGTCACATTCGCGCTCTTGCTGTGGTAAAAGAAGATAATTTAGTCGGAATCATTACCAAACGCGGCCTGCTTCGTCTCGATCTTTCCATTCTTGAGAATGAATCCTGGAATCAGGGTGTGGATATGACGGAAGAGACTGTTGGTGAGGTAATGACGCTTAAACCCATCACCCTTTTGCCAGAAACCCTCATGCCAAAAGCAGCACGCATCATGCTCGAAAACAAGATCACAGCGCTGCCTGTGGTAGAAAATAACCAATTGATCGGTATTCTCACCAACTCGGATTTGCTGCGGTTTATCCTGTCAGAATGTCCGGAGTTGAAAAAAGATCTTCGGGTCAAGAATTACATGACCGATGAAGTAGTGACGATCGATCCTGAAACCAGTCTGCTTGAATGCCATCGATTGATGGGAACGAAGCGGATCCGTTCTCTGCCTGTTTTAGAAGAAGGCAAATTGGTTGGCCTGGTCACCCGCACTGACTTGATGAGCAGCGATCCGTCTCATTTGTCCTCCCATAAAAACCAGGATATCTCGATGAAAATTTTGACCCAGCCGGTCAAAAAGGTGATGTCCAAAGAAGTACTGACAATTTCACCCGAAGCTGATATAACAACGGCCGCCAAACTAATGCTGGATCACAAAATCCATGTTTTGGTAGTGGTCGATGATGAGAAAAATATTATTGGTGTCATTACTGAAAGTGATCTATTCTTAATGATAGTGCAAAAGTTCTTTTGATCCTTCTGCCTGAAAGCGGTCTCCCTTCTTTAACTTGAACCAGGGGAAGACCGCGGGCAGATGTGTCAAGGCTCACGGAACCTTACTCCGCAAAATCCCTTGACAATCACAAGCAATTCTTTATTCCACCGAGACGTCTATGACGTTATTTGGTGTTGGTTAATGTTGATATATAAAAAGGCGAGGTAAAGCATGAAGAAATTATTAAAGGTATTCATTTTGGTAACGATCATTTCAGGGCTCTTATTAACCGGCTGTGCACCGGCAGTGCAGACTACGACGCCGACCGCAACCGTAGTTAATGCCCCCACCTCAACAACTGAAAGTACGACTGCTGCAAGCACAGACAAACTGGTGATCTATGCGCCTGCTTCCACTTCTTCGATTCCTGTTATTCTGGCTGCAAGCAAACTAAAAAACGTGGAATTGACCCTGTACACCAATCAATCTCAGGCGAATACGCTTTTCCTGCGCGGCGATGTCTCCATTTTAGTGACCGGTCTTTCGGTGGGCGTGGATCTGTTCAAAAACGGCGCGCCGGTGCAGATGACCAATTCGTTTGTTAGCGGTTTATCGTATCTGGTAACCTACGGCAAAAAGGTGAACAGTTGGGCGGACCTAAAAGGCCAACAGATTTACCTTCCCTTTGCTGGCTCTCCCATCGAAGAAGCCACCACTTATCTGGCGGAACAGGCTGGTTTGAAATACGGAACTGACCTGACCCCTGTCTATTCTCCATTTGATTCTTCCGTGGTGCTGCTCAAAGAAGGTAAAGCAACTGCCGTGGTGCTGCCAGAACCTTATGTGACCCTGGTCGAAGGTCAGCCAAACGTGAATATTTCGCTCAGTTACTTTGATGAGTGGAATAAAGCTGCCGGCAACAAGCAGGGATATCCGCAGGTTGGTTCATTCGTAAACAGTACCTGGGCCAAAACTCATACGGCCGAAATTACTGAGTTCAATCAGGCTTTGGGTGAAGCAATTACCTCGGTTGAAAATGACCCGGCAACGGCTGTGAAAAGTGTGAGTTCTTATTACAAACTGACTCCAGAACTGTTATTGAAATCTTTGTCTCGTACCCGATTTAACCTGACCGTGGGTCAGGAAATGCAAGAATCCATTGCAAATTATTATCAGACGATCGGTAAACCGCTGGATGAAAAATACACGGACTTTTATTTTCTCTCTGCGAAATGACGCCATCGGGCTTGCGCTAATCGTGGCGGTGTGGGGGGTGGCAGCAATTTTCTACCCCCCCTATATCATTCCGTCACCGCTGACCGTGCTCACCGAAATCCCAACGTATTTGCCTGATCACTTTGCCTACCATCTGGGCATCACCCTGTATCGGACGGTGATCGGGTTTGGTGCTGCTTATATTATCGGTACGCTGCTTGGAATTTTGGCATTTACCAAAAAATGGGTTAAACCCTTGAACTCGTTGATGCTGGCTTTACAGGTGATGCCAGGGGTGATCTTGGGTGTGATCTTTTTATTGATGTTTGGCATCGGCAGTGCCACGCCGATCTTGCTGGTGGCATGCCTCACTTTGCCAACCATGGCCATCAACACAGTCAACGGGCTGGCCAGAAAAGATCAGGTACTGGAAGAGTACCTGGTTTCGCTCAAAGCCAAACCGGCGGAAATAGCCCGCTACATTTATTTACCCGCGCTGGTCCCGGTGCTCGAAAGCAACCTCAGCCTGGGCATGAGCATGGCGGTCAAAGTGGTGGTGCTGGGTGAGTTCATTGGCACCCAGGACGGTCTGGGTTATTTGTTGAATAATGCGCGTATTTTCTTCAATATGAAAGAAGTTTTCTTTTATCTGGTGATCTTGTTGTTGTTCACCCTGGTTTTCCAGGCGATACAATCGGCCATTTTCTCGATCTTTTTCAAGAAATATTATTTTGCGGCGGAGAAAGCATGACGGCTCAGTTCATGATCAGGGTAGACCAACTCAATAAAAGTTTTGGCAGCCATCGGGTCATCGATGATCTCTCGTTCAGCCTGGCTGAAGGGGAGAGAACGGCGCTCTTTGCACCTTCCGGCGCTGGAAAAACCACTTTGATCAGAATTCTGACAGGTGTGGAAAAAGCTGACAGCGGCCGCTTTACCTTGATGGATGCCGAACCGGTGACCCTGTTTCAGGAGCCCCGGTTGTTCCCATTTTTGACCGTTGAAGAAAATATCTTCTTGCCTTTCAAGATCAAGGGCAAAAATGTGACAAATGAAGTACAGCGGCGCTATGAGCGTTGGTTGGAAGTCTGCGAATTAAGCGACAGCCGCCGCTATTACCCCTACCAACTTTCGGGGGGAATGCGCCAGAAAACGGCACTGGTGCGCGGGCTGTTGGGCGAGCCGCGCCTGCTGATGATGGATGAACCTTTCCAATCGATCAGTGCAGGTTCAAAGCAAAGCATCATCGCCCATATCCGCCAGACGCTGCCGCACTCTTCGATCCTTTTTGTTACTCATATTGCCGAAGAGATTCCCATGTTGGCGCAAACGGTGCTTTTATTTAAAAATACCTTGCTGAGCTGCCCGGAACGGGTGAGCGCAGCGGATTTACAAAAGGAAATATCCATTTCGAATTCTCTTTTCATCACCAACGAGAACAACCGCACGAGTGCGTTAAATGTTACGAATAAGGAGATTTTATGACAGACACCTCGAAAGACTCCCTGTGTGGAGAAGAACACAACCCTCAGTTCGCGGAATTGGACCGTTTCATCGATGAACTGCATATCGATCCCAAGGACCCACGGCGTAAAGATAAACTGATCATGACCCTGCACAAGGCCCAGGGCATCTTTGGCTATTTGCCAGAGGTCTTGCAGATTCACATTGCGAAGAAGTTTTCCGTACCTCATTCAGAGATTTCGGGGGTGATCAGTTTTTACAACTTTTTCACCACCACTCCCAAGGGCAAAATTCAGGTGAACGTTTGCCTGGGGACGGCCTGCTACGTTAACGGTTCCGATAAACTGCTGCAGGAGTTCGAACAGGTATTGGGTATCAAAGCCGGCGAGGTGACCAAGGATGGAAAATTCTCCATCGAAAGTCTGCGCTGTGTGGGTGCCTGCGGATTGGCACCAGTGGTAACCATCAACCACAAGGTTTACGGCAAAGTGAAAGCCGGCGACGTTCGTGAGATTCTGGAGAAATACATGGTCGAAGAGGATGTTGAAAATAAGGAGGCCGCCGATGCCTGAAATTAGATCACAGCAACAATTAACTGACGCGTACGAACAATATAAAGGTCTGCTGAGTTTACGTCTGGGTAAAGCGGTCAATGATAAAACCCGCATGGTGCTGGTTTGCGGTGGCACTGGCTGCCAGGCTTCAGATAGCCAGAAGATTGTTGAAAAATTCCAAAAGCTGATCGCTGAAAACGGTCTGCAAGATCAATTGCAGGCAGAGATCGCTGGCTGTTTCGGCTTTTGCGAAAAAGGCCCGATCGTCAAGGTGCTGCCGGAAGAAGCCTTCTATGTTGAAGTCAAACCGGCCGACGCCGAGGAAATCATAGCCGAACATATTG
>PMIV01000267.1 GCA_003158355.1 Anaerolineaceae bacterium | reverse complement strand
TTGGAGGTGTCAGATGATTAAATGGACCCCTACACCAAACTTCGAAAAGAGAATTACCCAGGCCCATCTGGTTCCAAGAATTCGGCCAGCATTCGTTGAAGGACTTAATCATGAGTTGCAAACTAAGGATCGTCCGGGTAAAAGGGCTTCTCTGCTAAATCTGATCCGGCGACCGGCTTGGAACATTTCGCTGGCCATTTTGGTGATCTTGATAATTTCCGTTTTCGCCATTGGTCCTCAAAAAGTTTATGCAGAATTCGCAAAACTATTGGGGTTTGCTCCTGGAATAGGCATTGTAGACCAAAATAGCCCCATTCGTGTATTGGCAACGCCCGTCAGCATCACAAAAGAGGGAGTTACTGTTTCGGTCACTTCCGCTTTCTTGACCACCGAAAAAACGTATCTCGCTTTCGGCGCTTCTGGTGTACCATCTTCTGCTTACCCTAAAAAAGAAACCGGTGGGGGTGGATGCACAGAAGCTCCTTTCCTGCTTCTGCCCGATGGTAAAAAAATGATCGCTGCAAATTTAATGGGGCCCATTCCTCAAGATGTCAACCAGGTAACACTGGTGCTTCCATGCATCTTCAATACGCTTACAGGAACTGTTCCCACCGATTGGGAGCTTCCACTACAATTTGTTCCTTCTACGAATGGGTTGGCGGTTACCCCTGTCGTTGAGCTTCAGATTGCAACGGCGCCCGAAATATTATCAGGCACACCAACCCCCAAAGGAGGAGCCCCCCTACATCTATTAAATGTACTGGAAATTGGCAATCAATTTGTAATTCAGGGAGAATTCCGTTATGGGGATTTGGGCAAGGTGGATCATGATAACCAAATGAAGGATGGTTCGATTTGGGTAATCACTAACGTCAATATCACAGACGCCGATGGACATAAATTTGATAATTTACCTGCCGACGATATACCTCTGCTCACAGCAACTGTTCAGAATGCAGAGACTTGGAATTTACAGATCAACAAAGGCTTTTCTCCCCCACTAACCATTACTTATGAAATGGAACATATTCAGCCCATAGGCGCATCCCAACAAACTAAATTCATCTTCAATGTTGGCCAAAATCCTCAAGATGGGGACAAATGGGCAGTCGACCAATCTTTTTCTATGGGAGGTAATACTTTCCGCATGATCTCAATCTCCTACAGTTCCAATTCCGGGTATGTTTTCCAGTTTTCCTCTGATCCAGGTACTGGGGACGGGTGGGTCAATGTCGGTATCGACGGTTTCACCGAAAATTGCGGAGGAGGAAGTGGAGGAGATATTAAGTCAGAAGTATTTACCAGAACCTTCTGTATCACAAGACAAGGTAATACAAAGTTTCCGGTGGGTAACCTAACCGGAACAATCACTTTCCAGCCAGTGGTTACTGAAAACAAATCTTTCTCCATTACTTGGTCTCCTAAAACGAACAACCAATAATTTATTCGTTCAAATGTCCACAACCAAACTCGTTTGACCTCGGGGAGATCAAGTGGGGTTCTCAATTTAGTCTGCGATGCGAGAAAAAATGCGCGCGAAAGTCTGAGGGACCAAACCTCCACGTGTACGGTAATTCTTCCTTGAACTATTCTATGGAGTGTCGTAGAATGAATCAACAATCGAATACATTAGAACGAGGAAGAGACCTGTTGTTTATTTCTTTCAGGCGCCGAAGGGGCAAACCAGAATTCTGGTGAATCTCTCAGGTAAAAGGGACCTTGTTCTTCTCTCACTCTGGAAAGTGTTTTTTCACCGAAGGTGCAAACCAGTTTTTCTGGCGAATCTCTCAGGTCAATCACAGAGGGCACACAATTTTGTGTGCCTTTTTAATTTCCAATCAACCCGGAGGAATCAAAATGAAAATCCAACCTACTTTAAAATATACGAATTCCGATGAATGGGTCGCTGTGGAAGGTAAAACTGCCACCCTGGGCGTTTCTGATTATGCGCAGGATCAGCTCTCTGATGTTGTTTTTGTGGAAGTCAGCGCGAATGTCGGCGATATTATAAAAAAGAACTCCGCCGTTGCCACGGTTGAATCAGTCAAAGCTGCCTCTGATGTGATCAGTCCGGTCTCGGGTAAAGTCATCGCAGTGAACGAGGTGCTCTCGACCACCCCAGAACAGGTGAACAGCGATCCTTTCGGGGCGGCCTGGTTGTTAAAAGTGGAATTGAGCGACCCGGCCGAGCTGGACAACTTGATGGATGCCGAGGCTTACGAAAAATATTGCGCTGACCGGAGCCATTAATGTTCATTCCGCATACGCAAGATGAAACCGAGGCAATGCTCGAGGCCATCGGAGTCAAGAAACTCGCCGACCTTTTTACTGACGTCCCCGAAAAATATCGTTTCCCTAAATTGGATCTTCCCGAGGCGCTCACCGAGATGGAAGTACTGGCTGAGCTAAAAGAATATGCCGGAGCCAACGAATCGGTGGACGATCTGGTCTGTTTTCTGGGCGCGGGTGCCTACAACCATTACGTCCCGGCTGCCATAGATAGTTTGCTGCGCCGCAGTGAGTTTTATACTGCCTACACTCCCTACCAACCCGAAATATCTCAGGGAACCTTGCAGTCGATCTTCGAATTTCAATCGCTCATTGCCAACCTCACCGGCATGGAAGTGGCCAACGCCTCTCACTACGACGGCGCCACCGCCACTGCCGAGGCCGGAGTAATGGCCTATCACAACTTCCGCGGCAAACGCAGCAAGATTTTGCTTTCCGAAGCAATCAACCCGCAATACAAAGAGGTGCTGTGCACTTATATGTGCGGATATGAGAATATCCACATCGAATCAGGCAGCAGCAAGCAAGATCCATTTACCGCCCCGGATTCGCTGATCCCACAAATTGACGGGGATACCGCTTTGGTGCTGGTTCAATACCCTGATTTCTTTGGCCGAGTCTATGACTTGACCGCACTGGCCATAAAAGCGCACGAACAGGGCGCGTTGCTGGGCGTGATTGCCAATCCTACTGCCCTGGGCCTCTTCAAAGCTCCCGGTGAGTTTGGAACAGATATCGTCGTCGGCGAAGGTCAACCGCTGGGGATTCCGCTTTCGTTTGGCGGGCCTTACCTCGGATTTTTCGCTACACGCAAAGAATTCGCCCGCAAAATTTCTGGCCGCCTGGTCGGTGAAACCGAGGATGGTCAGGGCCGTAAAGGCTACGTGCTCACCCTCACCGCGCGCGAACAGCACATCCGCCGCGAAAAAGCCACCTCCAACATTTGCACTAACCAGGGCCTGATGTCCCTGGCTGCGACAATTTACCTCAGCCTGTTGGGCAAACACGGTTTCAGGCAAGTGGCCTCGCTCTGCTATCAGAAAGCGCATTATGCTGCCGGTAAGTTGGGCAAGCTCAAAGGCTACAAGCTCGTTTCGTCCACGCCTTTCTTCCATGAATTCGTGCTGCAGTGTCCCCGCCCGGTTTCCGAGATCAATGCCATGCTGCTCGACCAGGGCTTTTTGGGAGGTTACGACTTGAGTAAAGACTTCCCCACCCTCAAGAACCAGATGCTGCTGGCTGTGACTGAAATGAACAACAAAGATCAGATCGACGCGCTGGTTGAAACACTGGCGGAGGTGCACAATGACTGAACCCACCATCTATGAACTCTCCAGCACCGGCCGTGTGGGCGTGGAATATCCACTGCCTGACGTGCCTTTGACTGATTTCCCGGTCGAACTGCTGCGCGAAGATCTGCCTTTGCCCGAACTTTCTGAAGTGGATGTGGTGCGCCATTTTACCCACCTCTCCAGCCTCAACTACTGCATCGATACCGGCCTGTATCCGCTTGGCTCCTGCACCATGAAGTACAATCCCAAGATCAACGAAGAAACCGCGCGCTTGCCCGGTTTTGCCCATACTCATCCGCTGCAGCCCGCAGAGACGGTTCAGGTCAACCTGGCACTGATGTTCGAACTGCAAGAATTCCTCAAAGAGATCAGCGGATTTGCCGGCGTGTGTCTGGAACCGGCTGCCGGCGCCCAGGGTGAGATGGTGGGGGTGATGATCATCCGTGCCTATCACCGCTCGCGCGGCGACAGCAAACGGGTGAAGATGTTGATCCCCGATTCTGCCCACGGCACCAATCCGGCCAGTTCGGCCATGAGCGGCTTCGAGGTTGTTCCCGTCCCCTCGGATGCCTCAGGCAACGTCGATCTGGCCGCCCTGAAAGCCATCTGCGACGATACCGTTGCCGGTCTGATGCTGACCAACCCCAACACGCTGGGCCTCTTCGATGAAAATGTTCTGGAAGTGATCAAGACCGTGCACGCTGCCGGCGGCTTGGTTTACGGCGATGGCGCCAATTTGAACGCCCTGCTGGGCATTGCCCGCCCGGGCGACCTCGGCTTCGACCTGATGCACTTTAACCTGCACAAGACCTTCTCCACCCCGCACGGCGGCGGCGGACCTGGCTCCGGGCCGGTGGGAGTGACCAAGAAATTGATCGATTTCCTGCCCACCCCCGTAGTGGCTGTCATCGAAGAAGGCAGCGAAGAACTGCCTCCGCTCTACGGCTTTACGACGCCCAAACAAACCATTGGCCGGGTAAAATCTTTCTACGGCCAGTTTGGTATGATCGTGCGTGCGTTCACTTATATCCGCATGCAGGGACCCGACGGCCTGAAAAAGGTATCACAGTATGCCGTTCTAAATGCCAATTATCTGCTCTCCAGGCTTCAAGGAGCTTATGTTCTGCCTTACAAGCGCAGATGTATGCACGAGTTCGTGTTGGAGGGCTGCTGGGCGGATGCGCCCGAAGTCCACGCCATGGATGTGGCTAAACGGCTGATGGATTACAAGTTCCATCCGCCCACAAACTACTTCCCGCTCATCGTGCACGAAGCGCTGATGATCGAACCGACCGAGACTGAAAGCATGCAGACGCTGGATTTGTTTGCTGATGCCATGCTCAAAATTGCCGAAGAAGCACACACGCATCCTGAACTGTTGAAGAGTGCCCCGCACGATACTCCCATTAGCCGCCTGGACGAGGTTAAAGCCGCTAAAGATCTGGTGCTGTGCTGCTGGATCCCCGAAGATAATTAGTTTGCGCACAAAATATACCGCCATGCAAAACATGGCGGTATTATTATGTCTGATGACAAAAATTCGCAACCTCTCCCCAAAAAGCTTCTCGCATATCAAGTATTTCCCTGGTACAGTCGGGAACCCGTTTGACGTGATCCTGCATGCGGGTACCGATCTGGATAAACGCTTGCCCGCATGGCTTTTTGCGGTCATTTTGGCAGTTCTGGCTATCATCGGCAATTTGCCTGCTACTCTACATGAGCGGGGTTTGCCCTGGTACGCGGGCTTCCTTTTCCTGTTTTTCCTCTCGGACTGGCTGCTGATTGCATTACTGCCGCTGACCCGGCGTTCCTTTGGCCCGGTCAAGCCGGTGGTGCTGATGCTGGCCGTGCTGCGCATCCCTTTTTACTTCCTGCCATTGGGTTGGAATATCGCCTTTGAGGTCATTGGTACTTTGCTGGTGATCTACGGTTTCTATCTGGAGCCTTTCCGCCTGGATGTACACCACGAGACCTTTGTGACTGCAAAATTATCCCCGGGGCATCATATCCGCCTGGTTCACCTGGGTGACCTGCACCTGGAACACAGCGGACGTCGTGAAGAAGAAATACAGCGAAAGCTCAAGGAACTCTCTCCTGACCTGATCCTTTTTTCGGGGGACGTTCTCAATCTCTCCTACCTCCACGACCCCCAATCGCAAGCCGAAGCCCGCGGTTTTTTCAGTGCCCTCTCAGCGCCGCTGGGGGTCTATGCTGTCTCCGGCTCCCCGGCAGTGGATTTGCCCGATGTTTTCCCCTCTCTGGTAAAGCAGACCCCCCTGCAGTGGCTGGATGACCGAGCCGCCACCCAGCAAACAGGCACTGGTGCGTTGACCATTTACGGTCTCACTTGTTCGCACGATCCCGCCAAAGATGATTTGGCGCTGCAAAAATTGCTACAGAAAAACCCCCTGCAAGACGGTTCTTTCAATGTTCTGCTGCATCACTCCCCGGACCTGGCCCCGCTGGCCAGCCGCTACGGGTTTGACATGCAGCTTTCCGGGCACACCCACGGCGGCCAAATTCGTTTGCCGTTCTACGGCGCGTTATTCTCCGGGTCATTGTATAAAAAGACATTCGAAGCCGGGCGCTATCTGGTCAACGGCATGACCCTTTACGTCAGCCGCGGCCTGGGCATGGAAGGCGCCATTGCTCCGCGGGTGCGCGTGCTCTGCCCGCCTGAAATGATCGTTTGGGAGATTACCAACAAATCAGAATATTAAAAACATAAATCCATTTAAAGAAAAGAGGCTGCCTTTTTTATGAGACAGCCTCTTGTTTTTTTACTTCAAAGTCTGTTGAATGATCGGAACGATCTTATCCATGGCTTCATTGAGTTTATCAGGCAGTTTGCCGCCGGCCTGGGCCAGATTGGGTCTGCCGCCGCCGCTGCCGCCCATCGCCTC